>DASVMV010000339.1:0-6444 GCA_036384155.1 Micromonosporaceae bacterium | reverse complement strand
GTCCAGCCGTACCTGCAGCCGAGACCTGGGCTCGCTGCAGCAGGAGCTGTACCTGAAACTCGGCGCTCAGAAGATCTGGTCGTCGGACACGTGCAGCAACGGCCGGGACTCCGACGTGAAGTCGCTGGTGCCCAACATCGTCCACGAATATCGGATCTCGTGGAACGGCCGCGACTCGACCAGGTGTGCGGGCGGGGTGGCGAGCGGACCCGTTCCGGCGCCTGGCGGATACCTGGTCTTCGCCCGGCTCGGCAGCAAGCTGAGCGAGCCGGCACAGTTGACCATCAGCGCCGCCTAGACGTACCGCTCCAGGATGGACGCCTCGGCCAGGCGGGACAGGCCCTCCCGTACGCCCCGGGCCCGGGCCTCGCCGACGCCGTCCACCGCCTGCAGGTCTTCGACCGCGGCGCCGAGCAGCCGCTGCAGGCTGCCGAAGTGCTCGACGAGGCGGTCGACCACTGCGGTCGGCAGACGGGGAACCTTCGCCAGCAGCCGGAACCCGCGCGGGCTCACCGCGGCTTCGAGCGCGTCGGTCGAACCCGGGTAGCCGATCGCCTTGGCCACCGCGACCAGGTCGATCAGATCGGTGGCCGACAGCAGATCCAGCTCGACCAGGCCCTCGTCCAGGGTGCGGGAGCGGCGGCCGGTCGGCAGGTAGTCGCGGATGACGAGGGTCCGGTCGGCGTCCACGCCAGCCATCAGCTCATCGAGCTGGAGCGCGAGCAGTCGTCCGTCGGTGCCGAGTTCGACCACGTACCCGGCGATCTCGTCGGCGATCCGGCGCACCATTTCCAGCCGCTGCACCACAGCCACCGCGTCCCGTACGGTGACCAGGTCCTCGATCTCGAGTGCGGACAGGGTGCCCGAGACCTCATCCAGTCGGAGCTTGTAACGCTCGAGCGTGGCGAGCGCCTGGTTCGCCCGGGAGAGGATCGCGGCCGAGTCGTCGAGCACGTGCCGCTGGCCATTGACGTACAGGCTGATGATCCGCATGGACTGGCTGACCGAAATGACCGGGTAGCCGGTCTGCCGGGCCGCCCGCTCGGCGGTGCGGTGCCGCGTGCCGGATTCCTCGGTTGGGATGGACGGATCGGGCATAAGGTGCACCGCCGCCCGTACGATGCGGGTGCCGTCGCTGGAGAGCACCACCGCGCCGTCCATCTTGCACAGTTCCCGGACGCGGGTGGCGGAGAACTCGACGTCGAGCGGGAAACCGCCGGTGCACAGCGATTCGACGATCTTGTCATAGCCGAGGACGATGAGCGCGCCGGTGCGGCCGCGGAGAATGCGTTCCAGCCCGTCCCGCAGCGCCGTGCCGGGCGCCATGAGGGCCAGGTTGGCGCGCAACGGATCGCCGGTCGTCCCGACGCCACTCAGGCCGGCGCCGGAGCCGATGGCGCGGGCGTTCGACCCCACGGCGCCGGCGCGCCCGGGGTTCACTCCGGTCGTTTTGTTTCCATCCCGGTCGATCGGCACCGGCACATTCTACGGACCGGCATGCGGTGGGTGCTGCCGCGGTTACTGTGACGCGTATCCGCACGTCGGCGACCGGCCGTCAGGCGGCCGAGAGGTGGGCCGCCGTCTGCAGCGCGGTGCGAAGGTCGCCGACCTCTAGGACGGTCAGCGCCGCCGGGATGCCGGCGCTCGCCGCCGGGCCGCAGCCGGGCGGGACCAGCGCCGCCTGGAAGCCCAGCCGTGCCGCCTCGGCCAGTCGCCTCGGCACGGCGCCGACCCGCCTGACTTCGCCGGTCAGGCCCACCTCGCCGATGGCCACCAGATGCGGCGCCATCGGCAGGTTGAGGCCGCCGGAGGCGACGGCAAGCGCAATGGCCAGGTCGGCGGCGGGCTCGACCGCTCGGATGCCGCCGACCGTCGCGGCGAAAACCTCACGGTCGTGCAGCGTCAACCGCTCGGCGCGGCGCTGCAGAACGGCCAGGATCATCGCGAGCCGTGCCGAGTCGAGACCCGACACCGTACGGCGTGGCGAGCCCGCCACCATTGCCCCGATCAACGCCTGGACCTCGGTCACCAGCGCCCGGCGACCCTCCATCGCCACGGTGACGCAGGTGCCCGGGACCGGTTCGGCATATCGGGTCAGGAACAGCCCGGAGGGATCGGGCAGCCCGGTGATCCCGCCGTCGTGCATCTCGAAGCAGCCCACCTCGTCGGCGGCGCCGAAACGATTCTTCACGCCCCGGACCATCCGCAGCGACGAATGCCGGTCACCCTCGAAATGCAGCACCACATCGACCAGGTGCTCCAGCACCCGCGGGCCGGCGACCTGGCCGTCCTTGGTCACGTGCCCGACCAGCACGGTGGCGATGCCGCGCGCCTTGGCCACCGCCACCAGGGCGGCGGTGACGGCTCGGACCTGCGTCACCCCACCCGGCACCCCCTCCGCGCCGGGCGCCGAAATCGTCTGCACCGAATCGAGGACGAGCAACTCGGGCTTGACCGCGTCGAGATGGCCCAGCACCGCACCGAGATCGTTCTCGGCCGCCAGGTAGAGCCGCTCATGCAGCGTGCCCATCCGGTCCGCGCGCAGGCGTACCTGACTCACCGACTCTTCCCCGCTCACCACGAGCGCCCGGCTGCCCGTGCCGGTCGCCCACTGTTGTGCGACGTCCAGTAGCAGCGTGGACTTGCCGACACCGGGCTCGCCGGCAAGCAGGACCACCGCGCCGGGCACCAGGCCGCCGCCCAGAACCCGGTCGAGTTCGGGCACGCCGGTGGGCCTGGCCCGCGCCGGAGCGGCGCTGATATTGGCGATGGGCCGGGCCGGCTCGGCGGGCACGCGGGAGCTCACCCGCGCGGAAGCCGGCGGCCCGGACACCGTCGATTCGACGACCGATCCCCACTCGCCGCACTCCGGGCAGCGACCCACCCACTTGGGCGGCTGGTGGCCGCACGCGTCGCACTGGTAGGCCGGGCCCCGGGACCGGCCGGCGGCCGACCGGGAGGTTGATCGAGTGGTCACCGGGCAGACGCTAGTCAACCCGTACGACAGATCGGGCCGGGCGTAGACACCCCCGGCCCGATCTCGTGCGACCGATCGTCAGCCCGCGTGGCCCTGGCCCGCTTCTTCGGTGACCGGGGAGCCCTTCGGCGCGGGCGACAGCGGCACGGTCACCGGGACTGCGGTCGAGATGTGATGACCGTTGAAGTCGAACGTCAGGTTGACCGACTGTCCCGGCCGCAGTTCCTGGTTGAGGCCCTCCAACTGCAGGAACCGGCCGCCCGTCCGGTTGAGCAGAACGAACGAGCGGGCCGGGATCTCCAGGTTCGCCGGTCCGCCGGCCGGAACCGACGACGGGGTCGGCAGAGGCTGCACCGAGCCGGTCGGCTTTGGCGATCGGGTGACGGTCGGCGGCTCGGTCGGGTTCACGATCCCGCCTCCGCTCGCGGATGCCGCGGGGCCGCCCGGGGTCGGGGCGGCGGCCGGCGGGGTCGGGAGCGCCGTGGCGCCGGCTAGCACGACTGCCCGGGCGCTGTCGCTGGTGACCCGCACGGTTACCGGCGTGTCGGTCTCGTTGAAGATCGCCACCTCGACCGGAGCGTTGCTGCCCGCCGGGTAACCCTTCGGGTCCCGGTACGACACAACCAGGTTACGGATCATGTAGGAGCCGCCGGCGGCATCGATCTGCGCGTTGACGCCGGGCACGGCCGGCGCCTTGGCTGCAGTCTGCGCGATCTGGCCCGCCCCGCATCCGGAGAGCAGCAGGCTGCCCGCGGCGCCGAGCCCGGCCAACAGCAGGGTGGCTCGGCGGTGTGCCCTGATCGAGCGCGTCACCTAGGTCCTCCTCATCGTGATCCTCGCCCGCGCCGCCGCCCCCGTAGCCGTACCAACGCAGACCGCGCTCCAGGGTAGTTGGCAGTGATCGGTTGGCGTGCGCCGACCCGGCGGAAACCCCGGCCGGTGCTCAGACCACCCGCCCGCTGGTTACCAGCAGTACGACGTCGATGATCGCCACCAGCATCACGGCGCGGAAGACGCCGACCGGCCGGGCCCCGCGGGCGGCCGTGGCGCGGCTGGCGTACCAGCCGACGGTCAGGACGACGATGGCGGCCGCTGCCGCGATCAGCCCGCTCCACGACGGCGGTCCGGGTGGCCCGAGCACCAGAACGACGGTCGCGGCGAGCAGTAGCCCGGCAGCGGTCAGCCAGGAACCGGTCGGGCCGATCCGCTGCGGCAGGCCGCGGATGCCGGTGCGCAGGTCGTCGACGAGGTCGGGCAGCGCGTTGGCGAAGTGCGCCCCCGCGCCCAGGAGGGCACCCGCGGCGACCAGCCACGCGGGTGGTGCCGGCGAGCCGGGCAACGCCAGCACCACGAAGGCGGGCAACGACCCGAACGACACCGCGTACGGCAGCGGCGAGATCGGGGCGGCCTTCAGCGGCCAGTTGTAGAGCAGGGCCGAGCCGAGGCCGATCGCGGCGCACCCGGCGGCGACCGGGTTGAGCGTCAGACCCAGGGCCGGGGTCGCGAGCGCCGTGACGAGGCCGGCCAGGCCAACCACCCGCCCGCTCACCGCGCCCGTGGCGATCGGCTTGTCCGGCCGACCGACTGCGGCGTCCCGCGCGGCGTCGAGCCGGTCGTTGAGCCACCCGACGGCCAGTTGACTGGCCAGTACCGTCGAGGCGACCCGGGCCGTCGCGGACGGGCCGTGGCCGATCCCCCCGGCGAGCAGGGCCGCGACCAGGGTCACGGCGACGGCAGGCTCGGGGTGGCTCGCCCGGATCAGCGCTAACACCGTTCGCGACACAGGGGAAGTCTGGTCGTTGTTGATGACTCGTGCCAGGCTCGATGCCATGAGCCGGGACCGGTCCAGCACGGTGGATGTGTTGATCCCTGCCGTGGACCCGGTTCGACCGCCAAATGACCTCCGCCAGTACGACGACCTCGCCGGCGAGTGGTGGCGTCCGGACGGCGCCTTCGCGCCACTGCACTGGCTGGCTGCGGCCCGGGCCCGGTTGATCCCGCCGGCGTCCCGGCCGGCTGCGGTGCTGGTGGATGTCGGCTGCGGCGCCGGCCTCCTCGCCCCGCACGTGGCCGAGAAGGGCTACCGCCACATCGGTATCGATCTCGTGCGGTCGGCCCTGGAGCAGGCGGCCGATCATGGCCTCGCCCCGGTCAACGCCGACGCCACCGCGCTACCGCTGGCCGATTCCTGCGCCGACGTGGTGAGCGCCGGCGAACTGCTGGAACACGTTCCACGGTGGCCCGTGGCGGTGGCCGAAGCCTGCCGGATTCTCCGGCCCGGCGGGATGCTCGTCCTCGACACGCTCAATGCGACGATGCTGAGCCGCCTGCTGGCGGTGCGGCTGAGCGAGCGGCTGCCGGGCGTACCCAGGGGGATCCACGACCCGGACCTGTTCGTCGACCGCCGCCGGCTGGTGGCCGAGTGTGCGCAGCATGGGGTGTCGCTACGCGTGCGCGGCGTACGGCCGCGCATCTGGCCAATGGCGCGGTGGCTCGCCCGGCGGGCCGGCAACCGGCCGGCCGAGCCGCCCCGCCCGGTCGGCGCTCCGCCGATCGTGCCGACCTGGTCGACGGCCGTTCTCTACCAGGGCCGAGGGGTGAAGCGCGGATAACGACGGCGGCATCCAAGATGGATGGCGGGGAGAAGGAGGAGACCGATGGGGGTGGACACGGTTGCGGCTGCGCGCCGATTGGTGCCGCGGCTGGCCGCTCGGGCCGGCAAGCACGACGGCGACGGCTCGTTCCCGGTTGACGACTTCGTCGACCTGCGCGTCGCCGGTCTCCTCGGTCTGATGGTGCCGACGCATCTCGCGGGCGCGGGGGCGAGCTTCGCGGAGTACACCTCGGTGGCCATGGAGCTGGCGCGGGGCAACGGGGCCACGGCGCTCGTGTTCAACATGCACGCCTCCGTCACCGGGGCGCTCGGTGCGGTCACCGAGGAGCTGGCCGAGGCGCTGGGCGTACCCGCCGAGTCGCTGGCCGCCCGCGACCGTTTCCTGGGCGACGCGGCAAACGGTTCCTGGTACGCGGTGGCGATGAGCGAACGCGGTGCCGGTTCGCGGCTGTCCCAGTTATCCACCATGTACGAGCGGACCGACGACGGCTTCCACATCAAGGGCGCGAAGGCGTTCTGTTCTGGCGCCGGGCACGCGGACGGCTACCTGGTGGCCGCCCGCAGCATCGCCGACCCTTCTCTGGTGTCGCAGTTCCTGGTGCCCGCCACGGTGGATGGTCTGCAGGTCGAGCCGACGTGGGACTCCCTCGGAATGCGGGCCACCTGCTCCCACGACCTGCATCTGGACGTGACCGTACCGGCCGACCGGCTGCTCGGCGGCGTGGAAGGTCTGGCGTTGGTGGTAGCCCAACTCATGCCGCACTGGATGGTCGCCAGCTACGCCGCGGTCTATGTCGGCGTCGCCCGGGCCGCGGTCGACGCGGCCGTGGAGCACCTCACCGCCCGCGGGCTG
>DASVMV010000338.1:0-2900 GCA_036384155.1 Micromonosporaceae bacterium | reverse complement strand
GGATGGAACCGGTCGTGGTACGCCAGCCGGCCAACTTCTCGATCAGGTCGGCCGACCGGCTGGCGACGTAGCCCAGCAGCAGGTCCGAATGGCCGGTGAGCGCCTTGGTGCCGGACGCCACGACCAGGTCGGCGCCGAGGTCGAGGGGGCGTTGCCCGAGGGGGGTCGCCGTGGTGTTGTCCACCGCGACCAACGCGCCGGCGGCGTGCGCCGCATCGGCGAGGTGGACCACGTCGCACACGTCCAGGCCCGGATTCGCCGGCGTTTCCAGCAGGACCAGGCGCACCCCGGCCAGGGACGGGTACGGCCCGGCGGTGGGCGCCAACCGCACCTGTACGCCGGCCTCCGCGAGGGTCGAACCGGCGAAGGCGCGCACGGGAAAGTAGCCGTCGGCGGGCAGCACCACCGTGTCGCCGGGGCGCAGCAGGGCGAGCAGGACTGCGGTTATGGCGGCCTGCCCGCTGGCGAAGGCGAGGCAGTGGCCGTTCTCGAGCTCACCGATCGCCGCCTCCAGGTGGCGGCGCGTCGGGTTGTCCGGCCGGCCGTAGCCGTTCGCCGCGGCCGCGGGGCCGCGCTCCGGATCGAGGTGGTACGGCGCGGCGAACACGGGCCCGGGCAGGAACGGCTGGCCGGGACTCGGAGGCGGCAGCCCGGCGTGGACGCAGCGGGTGCCGTCGCCGTGGCCCGACCCGGCGGTCACCTGCGTTGTTCCGGCTTGGGCGAGCGAGCCATCAGGGCGGTCATCGCGTCCCGGGGATAGACCCCTTCGTGACACACCAGCTCGACCTGCTCGGTGATCGGCATGTCGACCCCGTGCGCCCGGGCCAGATCGCGGATGGCCAGGCAGCTCTTCACGCCCTCCGCGGTCTGCCGGGTGGCCGCCTGCGCCTGCTCGAGGCTTTCGCCGCGGCCAAGGTGCTCCCCGAACGTACGGTTGCGGGACAGCGGCGACGAGCAGGTCGCGACCAGGTCGCCCATGCCGGCAAGGCCGGCGAACGTGATCGGGTCGGCGCCCAGCGCCACGCCCAGCCGGGCGGTCTCGGCCAGGCCGCGCGTGATCAGCATTGCCTTCGTGTTGTCGCCCAGCCCCATCGCGGTGGCCATGCCGTACGCGAGCGCGATGACGTTCTTCACGGCGCCGGCGAGTTCGCAACCGATCACGTCGTCGTTCGTGTACGGGCGCAGGTATGGCGTGGCGATGGCCTGTTGCACCTGCTGCGCCCGGGCCAGGTCGGTGCAGGCCACGACGGTCGCGGCGGGCTGCGCTTCGGCGATCTCGGGTGCCAGGTTGGGCCCGGAGACCACAACGACCCGGTCCGGCGGCACCCCGGCCGTCTCGACGATCACCTCGCTCATCCGCTTCGTGGTACCCAGCTCGATGCCTTTCATCAGCGACACGAGGGTCGCATTCGGCTCGATGTAGGCGACCCATTCGGCCAGGTTGCCGCGCAGCGTCTGGGACGGCACCGCCAGCACGACCAGCCGCGCCCCGACGATCGCCTTGGCGGCTTCGCCGGTCGCGGTCACCCGCGCCGGCAGCAGCAGCCTGGGCAGGTAGTCGGGATTCGTGCCGCTGGACCGGATCGTCGCCGCGACCTGTTCCCGCCGCGCCCAGATCGTCACGTCGCTGCCCGCGTCGGCGAGCACCTTGGCGAATGCCGTGCCCCAGGACCCGGCGCCCAGCACCGCGACGTGGCCGCTCATTCGCCGGCCTCCGCGGGCCGCTCGCCCCGACTCCGGGCCGGTGTCCAGAGCGGGGGCGGCTGCTGGCCGCGCACCTCGGCGAGCATGTCCCGCAGTCGCAGCATGATGGCGTCGGTCATCTCGTCGAGTATCGCCTTCGTCGGTGCCTTGCCGGACCACCGGCTCAGGTCCACCGGCGGCCCGGCCACCACCGTCACCGGGATCCGGGGGCGCAGCCGCAGCCTCTTGGTGCGGGGGTCGAAGATCTGCTCCGGCCCCCACATGACCACCGGGATGACCGGCGCACCGGTGGCCAGCGCCAGCCGCGCTGCTCCGGTCTTGCCCCGCATCGGCCACAGATCGGGCTCCCGGGTGGTGGTGCCTTCCGGATAGATGATCACCGTCCCGCCGTCCTTGAGCGCCGCGGTCAGCCGGTCCAGCGACCGGGCAGCCTCGACGCTCCCCCGCTCCACCGGGATCTGGCGGGCCTTCGAAATGATCCAACCGATCACCGGCACCCGGAAGACGCTGGCTTTGCCCAGGAACTGCGGCCAGCGCCCGGCGTCGTAGATGAAATGCGCGGACACCAGCGGATCGGCGTGCGAGATGTGGTTGGGCACCACGATCGTGCCGTCCTGCCCCGCGAGATGCTCCATGCCGGCCCACCTGCGCCGGGTCCACACCGTCAGCACAGGCTTGACCAGCATCACCACCAGCCGCCGCCAGAATCCCAGCCTGCGCCGAGCCACGCGTCCTCCTCCGAGCAACCGGCGCTCACCTCCGCGCCTGATGCGAAATCATGCCTGCTCGCACCGGGCCACGGCCAGCGAGGGGCACCGTACGCAGCGTCGGCGGCCGGGGCCCGGCTGGCAGGATTGCGCCGTGAGCCAGCGAGCTGGCGCGGCGGCGTCTGGACTGAGGAGCGCAGCGACGGGTGTGAGTGAGGGAGCTGGCGCGGCGGCGTCTGGACCGAGGAGCGCAGCGACGAGGGAAGACGTCGCGAACAGCGCCGCGCGAGCGAGCGAACCAGACGGGCCGGTGGGTGAGCCGGGCTGGACCGTGGTGCTCGCCGTCAAGCGCCTCGACGTCGCCAAGAGCCGGCTTCGGGGCGCGGTCGACGGCGTACCGCACGACCGGCTTGCTCTGGCGCTCGCGCTGGACACCGTCGCCGCCGTCCTGGCCTGCCGGATGGTGCGCGAGGCGCTAATCGTGACCGA
>DASVMV010000337.1:0-6891 GCA_036384155.1 Micromonosporaceae bacterium | reverse complement strand
GCATCCTGGTCGGCGGCGGCGCCGCCGTAATCGCGGTCCTGATCACCGTCGCCGGTCCGGACCTGACCGGCTGGCCGGCCGCGATGGTCGCCCAGCCGGCCGCCTGGACCGTGCCGCTGGCTTTCGCCGTGATGGTCGTCGCGTCCGTCGCCAGCCGGCGCCGGATGCCCACCGACGTCGGCGTCACGATGCTGCGGCTGCACGCGCCCGAGGCGTTGCGGCTGGACCCGCGGTAGCCCCGTCTTCCCGTCGATCACGGAGTTGTGGTGCCCTACAAGAGGTGCAATTCGGGGTGAGCCGCCCACCACAACTCCATGATCGGCATGAACGGTGCCAGCGGCTGGCGGCCGGCGGATACGGTCTGATCCATGGCTCGTGAACACCCCGCGCTGGCGCTGCGCGGCCTGGCGAAGCGGTTCGACAGCACGGTCGCGGTCGCCGGTCTCGACCTAAACGTGCCGGTTGGATCCTTCTACGGGCTGCTCGGCCCGAACGGGGCGGGCAAGACGACCACCCTGTCGATGGCGGTCGGGCTGCTGCGGCCGGACGCCGGCGGCGCCTGGGTGCTCGGCCAGGACGTGTGGGCCGACCCGGTACGCGCCAAGCAGCTACTCGGCGTGCTCCCCGACGGAGTACGCCTCTTCGACCGGCTGACCGGGTCCGAACTGCTGGCGTACACCGGGCTGTTGCGCGGCATGGATCCAGCCGTAACCGACCAGCGGGCCACTGAACTGCTGGACGTGCTCGCCCTCGCCGACGCCGGACGGACCCTGGTGGTCGACTATTCCGCCGGCATGAAGAAGAAGATCGGCCTGGCCTGCGCCCTGCTGCACGGGCCACGCGTGCTGGTGCTCGACGAACCGTTCGAGGCGGTCGACCCGGTCGCGGCCGCCGTCATCCGGGACATTCTGCAGCGGTACGTCGCCGGCGGCGGCACCGTCGTCTTCTCCAGCCATGTCATGGAGGTCGTCGAGCGGCTGTGCAGCCACGTGGCGATCATGGACGACGGCACCATCAAGCGGGTAGGGACGCTGGCCGAGGTCCGCGGCGACCGTTCCCTGGAGGAGCTCTTCGTCGAGGTGGTCGG
The DNA here is from genome assembly GCA_036384155.1 of Micromonosporaceae bacterium. Taxonomy (GTDB): domain Bacteria; phylum Actinomycetota; class Actinomycetes; order Mycobacteriales; family Micromonosporaceae; genus DASVMV01. Next base: position 5,804 of record DASVMV010000337.1, on the reverse strand, counting down.
CGGCCGAACCGCCACCGGCGAGGAGCTGGCGTGGCTGTGAGCGAGGGAGCTGGCGCGGCGGCGTCTGGACTGAGGAGCCCAGCGACGAGGGAAGACGCCGCGAACAGCGCCGCGCGAGCGAGCGAACCAGGCAGCACTGTGAACACCGGCGCGGCAAGCGTCACGGCGCCGGCCGGGACCCCGGCGCCCCCGGTGCGGCGGGTCTCCGCCCGGCACTTCGTACGGCTCAAACTGCGCGTCACGGCGAACAACTTTCGCGGACAGGGCTGGCGCATCGCGCTCTTCCTGGTGGGCGCCCTCTTCGCGCTCTGGTTCGCCGGCACCGGCCTGGTCCTGCTGAGCCTCACCGGCGTGTCCGGCGACGCCGCGGCCGCCCTGCTCGCCGCCAGCCTGGGCGGCGGCGCGCTGGTGCTGGGCTGGGTGCTGCTTCCGCTCGTCTTCTTCGGCGTGGACGAGACGCTCGACCCGGCCCGGTTCGCGCTCCTCCCGTTGCCCCGGCGGACGCTGATCATCGGCATGTTGTCCGCCGCGCTGGTGGGCCTGCCCGCCGTCGCGACCCTGCTCGCCACCGTCGGCATCGTCGTTTCGGCGGCGCTGCTCGGTGGCTGGGTTGCGGCCCTCGCGGCGGCGGTGGGCATCGTCGCCGGTCTCCTGCTCTGCCTCGCCGCCAGCCGGGCCGTCACCAGCGCGTTCGCCACCATGCTGCGCTCCCGCCGGGTGCGCGACCTCGCCGCCGTCCTGCTCGCGGTCGCCGCCGCCATGCTCGGTCCGCTGCAGATCGCCGTGATCAACGCCGCCGAACGGGCCGACTGGGACCGGTATGCCGGCATCGCCCGGGTGGTCGGCTGGACGCCGCTCGGCGCGCCCTACACCCTCGGCTCCGACGTCGCTGCCGGCCGGGTCTGGGCAGTGCCGCTGAAGCTGCTCATCACCGCGGTCGCGATCGCCGCCCTGCTGTGGTGGTGGTCCCGGTCGCTCGAGTCGGCGATGGTCGGCTCGGTCGGCTCGGCCGGCTCGGCCGGCTCGGGCGCAGGACGGGCGCGGGCCGGGGCGCCCGCAGCCCCGGTGGGCCAGCTGTTCCGGTGGAGCCTGCCGTGGGTGCGGCGGGACCGGTTTGGCGCCCTGGTGGCGCGCGAGGTGCGCTACTGGTGGCGGGACAGTCGCCGTCGCGCGAGCCTGATCACCTTCGCGGTCGTCGGCGTCTTCGTACCGGTGATGGTGAACATCGGCAGCCGCGGCTCCGTCGGCGGCCGGCCCGGGTTCGACGCCTCGCCGACCATGGTCAGCCTCTCCATGGCCTTCGTGGGCGTCCTCGCCGCGGTGAGCCTGGCCAACCAGTTCGGCTGGGACGGCACCGCGTACGCGGCCAACGTGGTGGCCGGTGTACCGGGCCGCGTAGAGCTGCGCGCCCGGGTGGTCGCGTTCTCGACGTACATCCTGCCGATGCTCGTGGTTATCGCGGCCGTCATCGGGTTCTTCCTGCGCGAGCCGCGGTGGCTGGGCGTGATGGCCGGCACGCTCTTCGCCGCGTACGGCAGTGGCCTTGCCGTCAACCAGGCCGTCTCGGTGCTCGCGGCGTACGCACTGCCGGAGACCGCCAATCCGTTCGCCCTCAACACCGGCGCCGGGGCGGCCCGCAGCCTGCTGGCCTTCGTCGCGATGATCGCCGCCGGGGCGGCGGCGATGCCGATGGTGATCGCGACCGCCCTGCTCGGCGACGTCTGGCTGCTGGTCGCCCTGCCGGTCGGCATCGCGTACGGGATCGGCGCGGCCACCCTGGGCATCTACGTCGCCGGGGACCTGCTCGACCGGCGGCAGCCCGAGGTGCTGCAGGCGGTCACGCCACGCCGCTGACGGCCATCGACGGGGTGCAACCGCTGGCCCGGTCAACGGGTGTGTTGGGCAGACGGGCGCCGGCTAGAAGCGGCGACGCAGAATGGTTCGGTGAGCCAACCGGAACCGGGCGCCCAGATCCACCACACCGACCCGTTCGCGACGCCGGAGAGCGAGCGGTCGGCCGTACGCCAGCTGCGCGGGCGGCTGCCCGCGGCCGTTACCTTGTGGACGGCGCCCGGGCCGGCCGGCCTCACGGTCTCGTCGACCCTCGTGGCGGACGGCGCGCCGGCCCGCCTGCTCGGCCTGCTCGACGAGGAGTCCGACCTGTGGGCGGCGGCGTCCGCAGCCGGTCGCTTCGCCGTCGCCCCGCTGTCGCCGCAGCACCGCCAACTCGCCGACCGGTTCGCCGGCCTGCTGCCTGCGCCCGGCGGCTTGTTCGCCGGCTCCGACTGGATCGACACCCCGTACGGCCCGGTGCCCGCAGACGTCTCGGGGTGGGTCGGCTGCCGGCTGGACGGCGTCCGCCCGTTCGGCTGGTCGCTGCTGGTGGAGGCGACCGTCGAGACGGTCGATCTGGCGGCCGATCCGATGCCGCTGGTGCATTTCCGCGGCCGCTACCGCGAGTTGGCCCGGTAACCGCGCCGGATCCGCCGCGCCGAGCGGCGTGACGGAGGTCACTCGGCGCAGACAGTTGTCCGTTCGGCGCAGCCGGCACCGGCCACGGCTACCCCGCGGGCCGGACCGCTTCTTACCGTGCGCGAAACGACCACGCCTGACAAGGTGGTGAATCGCATGACAACGGATGTACCCGTGCCGGCCGCCGAGACGCCGGACCGGTACGTCGCGGTACAGCGGTCGGACGAGTTCGCGCGGCTCCGCCGAGCCCTACGCGGCTTCGTCTTTCCGATGACGCTGGCGTTCTTCCTCTGGTACGCGCTCTACGTGATCCTCTCCGCATATGCGCGGGGGCTCATGGACACCAAGGTGATCGGCCACATCAACGTGGCGCTGATCTTCGGGATCCTTCAGTTCGTTTCCACGTTCCTGATCGCCTGGCTCTACGCCCGGTACGCCGGGCGCCGCATCGACCCGCTCGCCGACCGGATCCGCGCCGAGATTGGGGAGGTGACCCATGAGCATGGTCCTCGCGGCTGAGGCGGACACCACCGCCCGCAACCTCACGATCACACTGTTCCTGATCTTCGTCGCCATCACCCTGGCGATCACCGTCTGGGCCAGCCGGCAGACCAAGACCGCCACCGACTTCTACGCCGGCGGCCGGACGTTCTCCGGCTTCCAGAACGGCATGGCCATCGGTGGCGACTACATGTCGGCGGCATCCTTCCTGGGCATCGCCGGCATCATCGCGCTGTACGGGTACGACGGCTTCCTCTACTCGATCGGCTTCCTGGTCGCCTGGCTGGTGGCGCTGCTGCTCGTCGCCGAACTGCTGCGCAACTCCGGCCGGTACACGATGGCCGACGTGCTGGCGTTCCGCATGCGTCAGCGGCCGGTACGGACCGCCGCCGCGGTGTCGACGATCACCGTGTCGATCTTCTATCTGCTCGCCCAGATGGTGGGTGCGGGCGCGCTGGTGGCCCTGCTGCTCGGCATCAAGCCGGGTACGACGTTCCTCGGCATGAACGCCGACACCGCGAAGATCGCCACGATCATCCTGGTCGGCGCTCTCATGATCATCTATGTCACCGTGGGTGGTATGAAGGGCACGACGTACGTGCAGATCGTCAAGGCGTTCCTGCTGATGAGCGGCGCGCTGGTGATGACCGTACTGGTGCTCGCCAAGTTCAACTTCAACCTGTCGACGCTGCTGGGCAAGGCGGCCGAGGTGTCCGGCAAGGGCGACGCGTTCCTCGAACCCGGGCTGCGCTACGGCGTCGAGACCGCCGGCGACGCGACCAAGACCTTCTACAGCAAGATGGACCTGCTGTCGCTGGGCATCGCGCTGGTGCTCGGCACGGCCGGTTTGCCGCACATCCTCATCCGGTTCTACACCGTGCCCACGGCGCGGGCCGCCCGCAAGAGCGTGCTCTGGGCGATCGGCATCATCGGCACGTTCTACCTCTTCACGCTGGCACTCGGCTTCGGCGCGGCGGCGCTGGTCGGCGGAAAGGAGATCACCGCCCAGGACAAGGCCGGCAACACGGCCGCCCCGCAACTGGCCCGCGCGCTCGGCGCCGATTTCTTCGGCGGGGATCTTGGCGGTGCCACGCTGCTCGCGATCATCGCCGCGGTTGCCTTCGCCACCATCCTCGCCGTGGTCGCCGGGCTCACCCTGGCATCCTCCTCGAGCCTGGCGCACGACTTCTACGCCAACGTGGTCAAGGACGGCACCGCCTCCGAGCGGCAGGAGGTCAACGTCGCGCGCATCTCGGCCTTCGTGATCGGCGCGGTCTCGATCGTGCTGGCGATCTTCGCGCAGAGCCTCAACGTGGCGTTCCTCGTGGCGCTGGCGTTCGCCGTGGCGGCATCCGGTAACCTACCGGCGATCCTCTACAGCCTGTTCTGGCGGCGCTTCAACACCTCCGGCGCCGTCTGGGCGATCTACGGCGGCCTGATCAGCGCGGTCTTCCTGGTGTTCTTCTCGCCGGTCGTGTCTGGCTCAGCCACGGCCATGTTCCCCGAGCACGACTGGCACTGGTTCCCGCTGTCCAACCCGGGCATCATCTCGATCCCGTTCGGCTTCCTCTGCGGATGGATCGGCACGCTGCTGTCCAGGGAGCACGACGAGCGCAAGTACGCCGAGCTCGAGGTCCGGTCGCTCACCGGCGCGGGCGCACACTGATCACGGCACGGTCCCGGGTGGGGACGGCACGTCGCCCACACCCGGGACCGTCACCGGTCCAGGCCGCCGACCGGCGGCACCGGACACATTGTCGATCACGATGCTGGGTACGCTGGCCGCATGGTCGTAGCCCAGCGCTTTGCAGAAGGTAAGCGGATCCTCGTTACCGGGGGCGCGGGTTTCGTCGCGTCACACCTGGTTGACGAGCTCATCGGGCGCGGCTGCACCGTGGTCGTCGTCGACAACTTCGTGACCGGGTCGAAGGAGAACGTCGCCCAGCTGGCCGACGACCCCCGATTCACTCTCGTCGAGGCCGACGTCTCCGAGGGCCTACCCGGCCACCATCCGGCGATGGCCGCGCCGTTCGACGCGATCCTGCACATGGCGTCGCCGGCCAGCCCCACGGACTTCACCATCCTCCCGATCGAGATCCTGCGGGTCGGTTCCATCGCCACCCTGCACCTGCTCGACCGGGCGCTCGCCGACGGCGCCCGGTTCGTCCTCGCCTCCACGTCCGAGGCGTACGGCGATCCCCACGTGCACCCGCAGCCGGAGAGCTACTGGGGCAACGTCAACCCGGTCGGCGTGCGCAGCGTGTACGACGAGGCGAAGCGCTTCGCCGAGGCAGCCACGATGGCGTACCACCGCCACCACGGTCTCGACACCGGCATCGTCCGCATCTTCAACACGTACGGCCCGCGGATGCGCCCGGACGACGGCCGCGCCATTCCGGCGTTCATCTCCCAGGCGCTGCGCGGCGAGCCGCTGACCGTCCACGGCACCGGGACGCAGACCCGGTCCATCTGCTACGTGGACGACCTGGTGCGCGGCATCCTGCTGTTGCTCGACTCGACCGAGACCGGGCCGATCAACTGCGGCACGGAGCACGAGGTGTCGGTGCGCGAACTGGCCGAACTGATCGTGTGGATGACCGGCAGCAGGTCGAAGGTCACATTTGTCAGCCGCCCCGCCGACGACCCCGAAATGCGGCGGCCGGATCTGACCCTCGCCCGGGAACGCCTCGGGTACGAACCGCGGGTCGGCCCGGAGGAGGGGCTACGTCGCACCATCGAGCACTTTCGGCACCGGGTCGGATGAGGCGAAGGCTGCACACACCGTCCGCATCCGGCTCCGCTGACCGGCATTCCTAGCGTCCATACGTACC
>DASVMV010000336.1:0-5148 GCA_036384155.1 Micromonosporaceae bacterium | reverse complement strand
CGGCCACGATGGTCGCGATTCCGCCGATGAGCAGCAACGTCCCACCACCGCCGCGGCCGGCCGTGCCGCCGAAACCGGTGGCCGGACCGCGGGTCGGCTGCACGGCGGACACCACGGCGAGTTCCTTCATCGCGAACTCGGTGCCGGCGCAGTTCAGCTTCACCGGGTAGTTCCCGGCGGCTGTCGTCTCGGGCACCAATGCCGCGCCCGTGAGGTCGTCGCCCTGCTGCTTGAGCGAAACGGTGCCAAACGCGTCGGACTCCACCGTGGCTGGCTTGGAGTTGTCGGCGCAGTCGGCCGTCAGGCCCACCACGTATCCGGCCTGCACGGTGTCTGGATTGAGCGAGAGCGCCGTGTCGCCGGCGACGGCCGGGGCGGCGCCGACCAGGACTCCACCAAGGGCGAGCAGAAGCGCGGCCAATCCGCTCGCGCGGCGGTATCTCACCGTCATCGAACCTCCAGCCGGCGATGGGACGGGGGGCGGCGAGCTCACCGGAGGGCCGCCGTAGCCGTGATTTTCGCATCTACCGACACAGAACACACGTAACGACGGCGTAGGGTGTCGTGCCTGTGAACGAGTTCGACCGGGAGCCCTCGGGCCGGGTGTCGGGGCCCCGCCCCCCGGTCCGCACCTTCCATCCCCGCCGCGGCCGGCTCAGCGGCCGGCATGTCGACGCGCTCGAGCGACTCTGGCCCGCGTACGGGCTGGCGGTTCCCGACTCGGCCGCCGCCGCGGGCCGGATCGCCACGGCCTTTCCGCGACCGGCGCCGGTCGTCCTCGAGATCGGCTCCGGGATGGGCGACGCGACCGCCGCAATGGCAACGGCCGACCCCGGGCGCAACTACCTGGCGGTGGACGTCCACACGCCCGGCATCGCCAACCTGCTGGCGCTCGTACACGAGCGGGGGCTGTCCAACGTCCGGGTCGTCCGTGACGACGCGTTGGACCTGGTCCGGCGCCTGCCCGAGGACAGCCTGGACGCCGTCCACGCATTCTTTCCGGACCCGTGGCCCAAGGCCCGCCACCACAAACGACGCCTGATCCAACCGGCGCACGTGGCGCTGCTGCGGTCGCGGCTGGTCCGCGGCGGCACCCTGCACTGCGCCACCGACTGGCCCGGGTACGCCGAGGCGATGCTGGCCGCGCTGGCGGCCGATCCGGAGCTGGTCAACGTCTACGACGGCTTCGCCCCGCGGGCGACCCACCGACCGGTCACCCGGTTCGAACAGCGGGCGATCGCCGCCGGCCGTACTGTCTTCGATCTGGTCTTCCAGCGCCGTCATTGAGCTCGACCGGCTCATTGGCGTTCTCGGCCCGATCCGGGCACCATGGACCGGCCATGACGCTCACCGACCAGTTGCCTGCCGGGACCGACCCCGACTCCCTGTACGACGCCTTCGCCGGCTGGGCCAAGGACCGGGGGCTGGCGCTGTATCCGCATCAGGAAGAGGCGCTGATCGAAATCGTCTCGGGTGCCAACGTGATCCTGAGCACGCCCACCGGCTCCGGGAAGAGCCTGGTGGCGACGGGCGCCCACTTCGCCGCGCTGGCCGACGGACGGCGGACCTTCTACACCGCGCCGATCAAGGCCCTGGTGTCGGAAAAGTTCTTCGCCCTGTGCGACATCTTCGGGGCGCACAACGTCGGAATGCTGACCGGCGACGCCAGCGTCAACGAGACCGCCCCGATCATCTGCTGCACCGCCGAGATCCTGGCCAACATCGCGCTGCGCGACGGCGATCGGGCCGACGTCGGCCAAGTGATCATGGACGAGTTCCATTTCTACGCCGAGCCGGACCGGGGCTGGGCGTGGCAGGTGCCGCTGATCGAGTTGTCGCAGGCGCAGTTCCTGCTGATGTCGGCGACGCTCGGGGACGTCACCCGGTTCGTTGACGACCTGACCCGGCGGACCGGCCGGCCCACCGCCGTCGTCCGGTCGGTGCAGCGGCCCGTCCCGCTGCTCTTCTCGTACGCCACCACGCCGCTGCACGAGACGCTCGACGAGTTGCTCAGTACCAAGCAGGCGCCGGTGTACGTCGTGCACTTCACCCAGGCCGCCGCCCTGGAGCGAGCCCAGGCGCTGATGAGCGTCAACGTCTGCAGCCGGGCGGAGAAGGACCTGATCGCCGCGGCGATCGGCCGGTTCCGGTTCACCGCCGGGTTCGGCAAGACGCTGTCCCGACTGGTACGGCACGGCATCGGCGTACACCACGCCGGCATGCTGCCCAGGTATCGGCGGTTGGTGGAAACCCTCGCCCAGGCCGGCCTGCTCAAGGTCATCTGCGGTACGGACACCCTCGGCGTCGGCATCAACGTACCGATCCGCACCGTGCTCTTCACCGGGCTGTCGAAGTACGACGGCGTGCGCACCCGGCTGCTGAAGGCCCGCGAGTTCCACCAGATCGCCGGACGGGCCGGGCGGGCCGGTTACGACACGATCGGCACGGTCGTGGTGCAGGCGCCGGAGCACGTGATCGACAACGAGAAGGCGCTGGCTAAGGCCGGCGACGACCCGAAGAAGCGGCGCAAGGTCGTGCGCAAGAAGCCGCCCGAAGGCTCGATCGGCTGGGGCAAGCCGACGTTCGAGCGCCTGGTCGAGTCCGAGCCGGAGCCGCTCACCTCGAGCTTCCAGGTCAGCCACTCCATGCTGCTCAACGTGATCGGCCGGCCGGGCGACGCCTTCGCCGCCATGCGGCATCTCCTGACCGACAACCACGAGGACCGGGCCGCGCAGCGCCGCCACATCCGACGCGCCATCGCCATCTACCGCGCGCTGCTCGCCGGCGGCGTCGTCGAACGCCTCGAGGCGCCGGACGAGGAGGGCCGCCGGGTACGCCTTACCGTCGACCTGCAACTGGACTTCGCGCTCAACCAGCCGCTGTCGCCGTTCGCGCTGGCCGCGATCGAGCTGTTGGACGTCGAGTCACCGTCGTACGCCCTGGACGTGCTGTCGGTCATCGAGTCCACTCTGGACGACCCGCGCCAGATCCTGTCCGCGCACCAGTTCAAGGCGCGCGGCGAGGCGGTCGCCGCGATGAAGGCCGACGGCATCGAGTACGAGGCGCGGCTCGAACTGCTCGACGACGTGACCCATCCCAAGCCGCTGGCCGAGCTGCTGGCGGCGGCGTACGAGACGTACCGGCGGGGGCATCCGTGGGTGACCGACTACGAGCTGTCGCCGAAGTCCGTGGTCCGGGACATGTACGAGCGGGCGATGACCTTCGCCGAGTACGTCTCGTTCTACGGGCTGTCCCGCTCCGAGGGCCTTGTGCTGCGATATCTCGCCGACGCGTACAAGGCGCTGCGGCAGACCGTGCCCGAAGACGCCAAGACCGACGAGCTGGTCGACCTGATCGAGTGGCTGGGCGAGCTGGTCCGCCAGGTGGACTCCAGCCTGCTGGACGAATGGGAACGGCTGCGCAACCCCGAGCTTGCGGCTGCGGCGACCGTACTGGATGAGCGCCCGCCGGCCGTGACCGGCAACCTACGGGCCTTCCGGGTGCTGGTGCGCAACGCGCTGTTCCGGCGGGTCGAGCTGGCGGCGCTGCGGCGCTGGGACGAGCTGGGTGCGCTGGATGGGGAATCGGGCTGGGATGCCGAGGCCTGGGCAGCCGCTCTCGAGCCGTACTTCGACGCGTACGACTCGATCGGGACCGGGCCGGATGCCCGGGGGCCGGCGCTGCTGATGATCGAGCAGGGCCGCGACCGGTGGACCGTACGGCAGATCTTGGCAGACCCGGACGGCGATCACGACTGGGGCATCAGCGCCGAGGTCGACCTGGCCGCATCCGACGAAACCGGTACGGCCGTCGTACGAGTGACGAGCGTCGGCCAGTTGTAGCGGGCGCGTCGGGTCGTTCGGCGCTAGCGCTAGCCGAGCCAGGCGGGTCGGGGCTGGGGCGGCTGGCTCGGTGGGTGGTTGTCCGGGTCCTTGATCCACGCGCGGACCCCCCGACCGGCCAGCGGCTCGTCCCGGTAGCGCGGCACGAGGTGGCAGTGCGTGTGCGGGATGGACTGGCCGGCGACCGGCTCGACGTTCCAGCCGACGTTCCAGCCGTCGGGCCGGTGCGCCGCATCGACCAGCGCCCGCATCTCGGTCAGCAGCGCCCGCGTCGACCGCCACTCCTGCTCGGTGAGGTCGAACACGGTGGCTCGATGCTCCCGCGGCAGCACCATCGCCGAACCGACCGGGACCTCTTGGGTCCAGATCGCGTAGCAGTGCGTGTCCCGGAGCACGATCTGCGGCTCGATCTGGGGCAGGCAGAACGGGCAGTCCATGAGATCAGGATGCGGCATGCGGCGGCCCGGAGCGACTCCGGATGTCCGGTCCACGCGAACCTGGCCGGCCGCCGGCTCGTCAACCCGGCCTGGGCCGTGGTCGCGGCAACGGCCCGGCGGCTGCCGGTCTCCAGTGGGCTTGCTGCTGAGCGGTTCACCCGGTTGATGTCGTGGCGGTCACCGCGACGCGAACCAGCGCCCCCTGACCCGGCTTGACCGGCCTATCCCCCGTACGCGGGGACGTCGGCCCGGACCAGGACGGCGGCCAGGCCGCGGGTCACCGACCCCGGATACCCGGCCTGTCGGGCTCGACCAAAGGCGTGACTCCCGGGCTCCCGGACAGTCCGAACCGCTGGGCGAAGCGGCGCGAGTCGATTAGAATGAATGTGCTAATCCGGCTGCTGAGCTGGGAGGACAGTCGTGACTCTGCCCGCCTCAAGCGGGGCCGTTCCCGCTCCGCTCCCCTACGCGACCCTGCTCGGCTTCTCCCGATACGTCGACCGCAGCGGCCCGTCCAAGGCCGCGTTCGTCGGAGGCCTGCGACGGCAGCGGGCCAGCCGGTCCGGCTTCAATCCCCACGGCCAGTTCGTCAGGGCGCTCAAGGCCGACATCGCGTTCCACACCGGCGGCACCCATCTGACCGAGATCGTCGAGGCGGTCAAGCCCCGGTGGCGCGCGCTCTACGCGGCACTGGTGCCCGGCGCGCTGGCCTACCTCCGCTCGCTCGACGACGCGTCAGCTGTGCAACTGGCCGCCACCCGAGACGCGCTGGGCATGCTCGGCGACCTTCCGGTGAAGGTCAACCCGCACTTCGGCCTCCGCTACCCGGACGGCCGAGCCGAGGCGGTACGGCTGCACTTCGACGAGCA
>DASVMV010000335.1:0-6484 GCA_036384155.1 Micromonosporaceae bacterium | reverse complement strand
CGCGGCCCGCCCGCCCGTCGCCGCCGCCGCTTCCGGCGGAGCAGCGCGCCGTTGGTGGGGAAGCGTTGGCCACCCCCGGCCTGGCGATCCCTCCCGGCGCGCCGTCCCCGCCGGGGGCGAAGTTGTCGGCCAAGTCCTGGGTCGTCGCCGACCTGGACACCGGCGCCGTCCTCGGCGCGTGCGGCGCCCACGAGTACGGAATTCCGGCCAGCGTGCAGAAGCTGCTGCTCGCCGCGACGATGATGCCGCGACTCGACGCCAACCAGGTGGTCCAGGTGACGGCGGAGGACATGAACTTCGAGCCGGGTAGTTCGGCCGTCGGCCTGGTGCAGGGCGGTCGCTACCCGGTGTCGACGCTCTGGCTCGGGCTGTTCATGGTGTCCGGCAACGACGCCGCCAACGTCTTGGCCCGGGTGGGCGGCGGCACGGGAAAGGTGGCCGGCGGCGTCGCCGCGATGAACGCCGAGGCCAAGCGGTTGGGCGCCTTCCAGACGCACGCCACGACCCCCTCCGGCCTGGACGGACCGGGCCAGTTCACGAGCGCCTACGACCTGGCGCTGATCGCCCGGGCCTGCTTCGCCCGCGAGGACTTCCGCCGGTACATAACCACGGAGCGGACCCAGATCCCGCCGCAGCAGCCGAACATCAACGGCTTCCAGATCCAGAACGACAACCAGTTGCTGTACCGCTATCCCGGTGTCCTGGGCGGCAAGACCGGCTACACCCACCTGGCCCGGCACTCGTTCGTCGGCGCGGCCCAGCGCAACGGCCGTCGGCTCGTGGTGACCCTGCTCGGCGCGGAGGCCCAGCCGGGGCGCGGGTGGCAGCAGGCGGCGGCCCTGCTCGACTGGGGCTTCGGCCTACCGCCCGACGCGCAGGTCGGCCACCTGGTCACGCCCGAGGAGGTCGCGGCCCAGCCCGCTCCGGCGGCCACGGTCACCCGTTCGGCGGCTGACGCGGTGTCCAAGGGCCTCGGCCAGTCCGCGGGCGGATCCGTACCGATGCCGGTGCCGGTCGCGGTGGGTGTGCTCGCCACGGTCGCTGGCACGGGCGTCCTCGTCGCGGTCGGGCTCCTCGTGCGGCGTCGGCGGCGTGCGGGTCGCCGGCGGCGGTCCAACGCCCTGCGGCCGGTCGGCTGACCGCCCAGATCGGAGCCCACCGTGACCCGCAACCCGCCACCCGACCTGGACCTCGTCCTGTTCGGCGCGACCGGCTTCACCGGCGCGCTCACGGCCGAATATCTCGCCAGCCACGTGCCGCCGGGTACCCGGTGGGGGCTCGCCGGACGAAATCGCACGAAGCTGGCGGCTCTGCGGGACCGGCTCGGCGTCGACGTCGCGGTGCTCGATGCTGACGTCGACGATCCGGCCTCGATGCGGCGCGTCGCCGAATCCGCCCGGGTGGTCATCTCCACCGTCGGCCCGTACATCCGCTTCGGCGAGCCCGTTGTCGCAGCCTGCGCCGGGGCGGGGACCGACTACGTGGACATCACCGGTGAGCCCGAGTTCGTCGACCGGATGTACCTGCGCCACCACCGGACGGCCGAGCGCACCGGGGCGAGGCTGGTACACGCCTGCGGCTTCGACTCCATTCCGCACGATCTGGGTGCGCTGTTCACCGTGAGCCAGTTCCCGCCGGAGGTCGCCATCCGGATGCGCGGCTATGTCAGCGCGCGGGGCGCCGTCTCCGGTGGGACGTTCGACTCGGCGGTCACCGCGCTGTCCCGCTTCCGGCAGGCGTCTACCGCACACGCCGAGCGCCGCCGTGCGCAGCCACCCGACGACCGGCGGCGGGCCCGGGCCGTTGCCGGCCGCCCCGGGTACGACCGCGGCCTGGGCGCCTGGGTTCTGCCGCTGCCGACGATCGATCCGCAGATCGTCGTACGCTCCGCGCGCGCGATCGACCGCTTCGGTCCCGACTTCAGCTACAGCCATTTCCTCGCGGTCCGCAGCCCTTTGACCGCCGCGGGCATCGGCGCCGGCGCCGCCGGCGTGTTCGCCCTCGCCCAGGTGCCGGTCACCCGCCGGCTGCTGCTGCGGCTGCGGCCCGCCGGCGCCGGTCCGGCGGCCGAGCGGCGGGCCGGCGGACGGTTCCGGGTGCGGTTCCTCGCCACCGGCGCAGGCCGTACCGTCGCGACCGAGGTGACCGGCGGCGACCCCGGCTACGGCGAGACGTCCAAGATGCTCGCCGAGTCTGCGCTGTGCCTGGCCTTCGACCGGCTCCCGCCAACCGCCGGGCAGGTGACGACCGCGGTGGCAATGGGCGACGCGCTGCGGGACCGCCTGCAGCGCGCCGGCATCGCATTCCGGATCATCGCTCCCTGACGGATCCCCGCTCCCTAACGGATCCCCGCCTCCTTGCGCAGGAGCATGGCCAGGTCCTCCGGCGCGATCGTGCCTTCCGCCAGGCCGCGGGCGCTGAACCACTTCGCCACGTTGGCCGCGTCCCGGTCGAGGAACGATCCCCCGTGCGGGTTGGCCACGACGTCGATCACCTGGGGGAGGTCGATCATGAAGAGGCGGTCGCCGTGCACGAGCAGGTTGTACGGCGAGAGGTCGCCGTGCGCCAGGCCGTGCCGGGCCAGCGCGACCGTGGCGTCGACGAGTTGATCCCACAGGCTCTGCAGCTCCGCGCCCCGCAACCGGACGTCGGCCAGGCGGGGTGCCGCGGTGCCGTCCGGGTCGCCGATGAACTCGAGCAGCACCTCGGTGCCGAGGATCTGGACGGGATAAGGGACGGGTACGCCCGCCGTATGCAGCCGGCACAGCGCGCCGAACTCGGCGGCCGCCCATTGCGCGGCGACCATCTGCCGGCCGAACGTCGTACGGTTGGCCATCGCCCGGTTGGCCCGGGACTCGCGGACCCGACGTCCTTCCAGGTACCCGGCGTCCCGGTGGAACATCCGGTGCTCGGCGCTGCGGTACCGCTTGGCGGCCAGCAGGCACGACCGGTCGGTGTCCGGCACGTGCCGGCGCATCAGGAACACGTCGGCTTCCTTGCCGGTCTTGAGTACGCCGAGTTCGGTGTCGACCGCGGCGAGCTCGGTCACCAGCCAGTCGGGATGTGGGCGAGGCCCACGCTCGCCGGCGGTCGACTGGTCCCAGGTTGACCAGCGGTCGCCCGCAGCAAGTCCGTCGACCGCGTCGAAGGCGTCCTCCGCCGGAAGGGCCAGGCGGTGGGTGTGCAGCTTACTGAAGACGGGCTCGTCGTCGTCGAACCGCCGCTTACCGCGGCGGCGGGGAGTGAAGTCGGGCACGTGCCGGGCTCCTTGGAGGCAAGAAGGAAGGGACGGACAGCGGAGTACGAACCAGGTGGGCAGCCATCAGTCGTCCTCCCTTCTCGCTCGGGTCGGCACTGCCGAGGTGTTTCCGGGGATCCTGCCGGCGGAGCGGTGGCGCAGGCAACCCAATTTCGCGGGCCGGCGGCATCCATTGACTCGGCGCCGCTTCATTGATGAACTTGAGCCGCGTATCCGCCGGGTCGTGACGGGGGTGTCCGTGGCCGAGACAAGTCTGCGCCTCGTGCGGTTGCAGCGTGATCTCGAAACGGGCGTGCCGGACGCGCTCGAGACGTTCTGGCGGGAGGTCACCGCCGCCGGCACCCCGCTCATCGAGCTCGACGGCGAATCCGCGCTGGTCACCTTCCTGTGGCGCGGACAGGCCCGGTCGACCTCGATCGCCTGGGGATGCGACGTCCCGCTGGCCCGGGTCGACGGCACGGACCTCTGGCACGGCACCGCCCGGCTGCCATCGGACCTTCGCACCGTCTACTACCTCTGCCACGACGGTGCCGCGGACATACCGATGGACGCGCGCGGCGCCGGGGCCACCCACATCGACCCGGCCAACCGGCAGCCGTTCTGCTTTCCGATGGACCCAGGCGATCCGACCGATCGCGAAAGCTGGGCCTCCCTGCTCGAACTCCCCGCGGCTCCGGCCGAGCCCTGGACGCTGCCCCGCCCGGGCGTTGCCCGCGGTGCGCTGATCCAGGCAACCGTGCGAAGTGCGGCGCTCGGTGGCCGCCGACGCGTCTGGGTGTACCGGCCGGCCGGCGTCCCGGTCGCCGGGCTGCCGCTGCTGGTCGTGTTCGACGGATTCCTGTCCATCAAGGTCCTGCGAATTCCGACCGCACTGGACAACCTCATCGCCGCCGGGCGGATCCCGCCGCTGGTGGCCGTCTTCGCGAGCAGCCCGAACGGCGAACGGCGAAGCCGGGAACTTCGCCCCGGTCGGCCGATCGTCGACTTCGTCACCCGGGAACTGGTCCCGTGGGTACGGCGGCGGTGGCGGGTCAGCGCAAACCCCGAAGAGCGGGTGATCGCCGGCGCCTCGCTCGGCGGGCTGGCCGCAAGCTACGTAGGGCTGCGGGCGTCCGCCGAGTTCGGCGCCGTGATCGCGCAGTCGGGCAGCTTCTGGTGGTCGCCACCGGGTCGGGACGAGCCGGAATGGCTCACCGATCGGTACGCCCGGCAGCGGCGCCTGCCGCTGCGTTTCTATCTGGATGTGGGCACGCAGGAGAACCGGAGCAGCCGGGGAGAACATTTGGCTCAGCTGCCGGTCACCCGGCGGATGCGCGACGTCCTGGCGGAGCGGGGCTACCCCGTCACGTACGTGGAGTACGCCGGCGGGCACGACTACGTCAACTGGCGCCGCACCTTTCCCGAGGCGCTGATCGCCATGCTCGGCGGCGACCGGCGCGGCTGACCGGGCGCGGATCGCGATACTGAGTGTGGGGGTGGGCCCCTGGTGCGCGACAATGCGCTACGTGACCGATCTCTTCGACGACCTGCAGTGGCGGGGGCTGATCCACGACGCGACCGATCTCGACGAGTTGCGCAAGCTGCTCGACGGCGAGCCGATCACGTTCTACGTCGGCTTCGACCCGACTGCGCCCAGCGTGCACGTCGGGAACCTGATGCAGGTCATGACCGCGCGCCGGCTGCAACTGGCCGGGCACCGGCCGCTGCTGCTGGTGGGCGGCGCCACCGGGCAGATCGGCGACCCGAAGGAGAGCGCGGAGCGGGTACTGAACCCACCGGAGGTCGTGGCCGGGTGGGTCGAGCGCATCCGCGAACAGCTCGCCCCGTTCGTGTCGTACAGCGGGGCCAACGCGGCCAAGGTGGTCAACAACCTGGACTGGACCGCCCAGCTGTCGGTGATCGAGTTCCTGCGCGACGTCGGAAAGCACTTCCCGGTCAACAGGATGCTCGCCCGGGAGGTCGTGAAGGCCCGGCTGGACACCGGCATCAGCTACACCGAGTTCAGCTACCAGCTGCTGCAGGCCCACGACTACTTCGAGCTGCACCGTCGCGAGGGGTGCATCCTGCAATTCGGCGGGTCCGACCAGTGGGGCAACATCACCGCCGGGGTCGACTACATCCGGCGGCGCGGGGCAGGTCCGGTCCACGCCTTCACCACGCCCCTGGTGACGAAGTCGGACGGCACCAAGTTCGGCAAGAGCGAGACCGGCACCGTCTGGCTGGATCCCACGTTGACCAGCCCGTACGCGTTCTACCAGTTCTGGATCAACGTGCCGGACGCGGACGTCGGCCGCTACCTGCGCTACTTCAGCTTCCGGTCCCGTTCTGAGATCGAGGAGCTGGAGAAGGCGACGGCCGAGCGGCCCGCTGCCCGGCTGGCGCAGCGCGCGCTCGCCGAGGAGCTGACGACGCTGGTGCACGGCGAGGAGGAGGCGCGGCAGGCCATGGCGGCGAGCCAGGCGCTGTTCGGCCGGGGCTCGCTGGCCGAGCTGTCGCCGGCGACGCTGGAGGCCGCCCTCTCCGAAGCGGGCCTGCTCCGCGTCTCGGAGCTGGCGCCGGTGGTCTCCCTGCTCAAGGAGTCCGGCCTGGCGGCAAGCCTGGGTGACGCCCGCCGCACCATCACCGAGGGTGGGGCGTACGTCAACAACGGGCGGATCACCGACGTGGACGCCGACGTTTCCCGCGACGACCTGCTGCACGGGAGGTTTCTCGTCCTGCGGCGCGGCAAGCGCACGTTCGCCGGGGTCGAGCTGGTCGAACCGTAGGGGCGGTTCCGGTGTGACGGGGAACGCATCGGACGGATTTGACGATCGTTCCGCCCGGGCGTAACTTCGGTCTCCGCCCCAGGGAACGAAGTTCGGCAAAAGAACTGCGCCGGACCGCCCCGGGAATGGGACCGACCGTCTGGCGCGTTGACAATAGACGGAACTTTCCGACTGGATCCAGCGACGAAATACCGGATAGCACCCGGTTTGACGCCGCGAAGTCGGTCGGGTAACGTAGTACAAGTGCCTAGCGGCGGGGAATACCGCCAAATGGGCATGAACGACCCCAGACCATCGGCATCGTGTTGGTGTTTGTGGTTGGTGTGTGGTTGTTCTTTGAGAACTCAACAGGGTGCTTGATATGCCAGTGCCAAGTTTGTCCTGGCTGGTTGGGGCTTTTTGGGTCTTGGCTGGTTGGGGTGTTGTTTGGCAAATTTTTTTGAAGTTTGTCGGGGTTTTT
>DASVMV010000334.1:0-2018 GCA_036384155.1 Micromonosporaceae bacterium | reverse complement strand
CCCGGCGGGGCGACCACCGAACCGTTCAACATCCCGGTGACCGCCCACATCCTCGGCGGGGCGGTGATCGGCGCTTCGCCGCAGCGGGGCGTGGTCGATGCCTACCACCGGGTCTTCGGGCATCCCGGGCTGCACGTGGTCGACGGCGCCGCGGTGTCGGCCAACCTCGGCGTCAACCCGTCGCTGACGATCACCGCGCAGGCCGAGCGGGCCATGTCGTTCTGGCCGAACAAGGGGGAGCTGGATCCTCGGCCGCCGCTCGGTGAGCCGTACCGCCGGATTGGGCCGGTGGCGCCCCGCCACCCGGCGGTACCGGACTCGGCGCCCGCCGCCCTGCGTCACTGACCGACCCCCACCGTCACGGTGGGTAGGCTTGTCGGTCATGAGTACGCCGCGCCCCGTCCTCGTCGTGGACTTCGGAGCCCAGTACGCGCAGCTGATCGCCCGGCGGGTGCGCGAGGCGCGGGTGTACTCCGAGATCGTCCCGCACAGCATGCCGGTGGCGGAGATGCTGGCGAAGGACCCGGCCGCGATCATCCTGTCCGGCGGGCCAGCCAGCGTCTACGAGCCGGGGGCGCCGCGCGTCGACGACCGGATCTTCCGCGCCGACGTACCGGTCTTCGGCATCTGCTACGGCTTCCAGGCAATGGCCCAGGCGCTCGGCGGCACCGTGGCCCACACCGGCAGCCGCGAGTACGGCGGCACTGCCCTGCGGACCCGACCCGACGCCAGTGTGCTGCTGCGCGACCTGCCGGCCCAGGTGCCGGTCTGGATGAGCCACGGCGACTGCGTCACGGAGCCGCCGGCCGGCTTCACCGTCACGGCCGAGTCGGCCGGGGCGCCGGTGGCCGCGTTCGAAGACGTGGCCGGACGGCGGGCGGGGGTGCAGTTCCACCCCGAGGTGCTGCACACCGCACACGGTCAGGAGATGCTCACCCGGTTCCTGTACGACGTGGCCGGCATCGAGCCGATCTGGACCCCGACCAACATCATCGACGAGCAGGTGGCCCGGATCCGCGACCAGGTCGGCGACAAGGAGGTCATCTGCGGCCTGTCCGGCGGGGTCGACTCGGCCGTGGCCGCTGCGCTCGTCCACAAAGCCGTGGGCGACCAGCTGACCTGCGTGTTCGTTGATCACGGGCTGCTGCGGGCGGGCGAGGCCGAGCAGGTGGAAAAGGACTATGTTGCGGCGACCGGCATCCGGCTGAAGGTGGTCGAGGCCGCCGACCGGTTCCTGGGCGCACTGGCCGGCGTCACCGACCCGGAGGAGAAGCGCAAGATCATCGGCCGGGAGTTCATCCGGGCCTTCGAAGGGGCCGCGCGGGAGATCGCCTCGCACCACGACGTCGAGTTCCTGGTGCAAGGCACGCTCTATCCGGACGTCGTGGAGTCCGGCGGCGGCACCGGCACCGCCAACATCAAGTCGCACCACAACGTCGGCGGCCTGCCGGAGGACCTGCAGTTCCGCCTGGTGGAGCCGCTGCGGACGCTGTTCAAAGACGAGGTACGCGCACTCGGCGCGGAACTGGGCCTGCCGGAGGCGATGGTCTGGCGGCATCCGTTCCCCGGCCCGGGCCTGGCGATCCGGATCATCGGCGCGGTGACCCCGGAGCGGCTCGCCGTGCTGCGGGCCGCAGACCAGATCGCCCGCCAGGAACTGACGGCGGCCGGCCTCGACCGGGATGTCTGGCAGTTCCCGATCGTCCTGCTCGCCGACGTGCGCAGCGTCGGTGTGCAGGGAGACGGCCGCAGCTACGGGCATCCCGTGGTGCTGCGGCCGGTGTCGAGCGAAGACGCCATGACCGCCGACTGGTCGCGGCTGCCGTACGACGTGATCTCCCGCATCTCCACCCGCATCACCAACGAGGTGGCCGAGGTCAACCGAGTGGTGCTCGACGTGACCAGCAAGCCGCCGGGCACGATCGAGTGGGAATGACGGGTCAGGCGGCCGTCGGTGGCGCCGGGGTGGCCGGTGGCGCCGAAGTGGCCGGCGGCGCCGGGGTGGCCGGCGGCGCGGG
>DASVMV010000333.1:0-2688 GCA_036384155.1 Micromonosporaceae bacterium | reverse complement strand
CGCCAGCGCCGGACCGCGTCAGTGGTCGCGAACCAGACCGTGCCGGCGGCCTGGCGGAGCGCGGCGGCGCCGAGGCCGCCGACCGGACCGGCCAACCCGACAGCGGCGAGCGTCACCACCGGACCGAGGATGAAGATCAATTCCTGTACGGCGATGTCGAGGGTGTAAGCGGTCTGCACCTGGTACGCGGGGATCAAGTCCCGCCACAGCACCCGCAGGCACGACTCGAATGGCGGCGCACCCGCTCCGGCCAGTGCGGCCGCGGCCACGGTGACCGGCACGTTGATGGACGCCGCGGTAAGCGCGAAACCGGTCGTCGAGGCCGCCACGGCCAGCCACAGCACCGGCGGCTGCCGCCACCGGTCCGCCGTCCGGGCGAGTACCGGCTGACCGACCGCGGTGCCGGCGGTGAACGCACCGACCAGCAAGCCCGCGACGGTCAGCGTCACCGTTTCCCGGGCGAACAGCAGCAGGGCCAGCGGGGCCGCGCCCAGCGGGATCCGGCCGAGCAGGCTGGCCGCCAGAACCCGGGCGGCCTGGGGGGCCCGGAGCACGGCCATCGCCGACGTGTCGGCGGCACCGGCGTACCGGTCACCGTCCGATCCTCGGCCACTAGAGGATCGTCCGGCGGGTGAGACGAGTTCGGTGTTGTCGGGCACGGGCATGACCGAGCGCTCCCGGAGGGGGCGAGAGTGGACCGGACGGCTGGCGGCGGACCGGGCCGGTCAGGGAGCGAAGTCGGAGCGCTCGTGGTCGTTGCCGTACAAGGGCAGGGCCGGGGTGATCCAGCGGCCGTATGCGGCGGCGACGGCTTCCAGCGGGATCACGCGCACAGCGTACGTCTATGAGGTGACGAACTGCTGGGTAGGCCCCAGCACCCAGTACCTTGGGGACATGTCGGTTGCCACGAACTGGGGTACGGACGCCACCGAAAGGGCCGCTGTCTACCCGTGCGATCGGTTCGCCCCGGATCCGGCGGAGGTCTGGTTCCGCGCGACCGCCGTGCGCGCGCCGCGCCCGGTGGTGTTCCGCTGGCTGTGCCAGATCCGAGTGGCGCCGTACAGCTACGACTGGCTGGACAACCGCGGCCGGCGTAGCCCGCGCACGTTGACGCCCGGGCTGGAACGGCTCCGGCTCGGCCAGCGGTTCGCGACCATCTTCGAGCTCGTCGACTTCACGCCGGACGAGCAGATCACGCTGCGGATGACGGCGCCGGCGGCGCTGGCTGCCTTCGGGCCGCTAACCATGACGTACGCGGTAGGCGACCTCGGTCCGACGCACACCCGTCTCGTGGTCAAGCTAAACGTGGGTCGGCGCGGCGATGGCCTGCTACACCGCGCCCGCCGGCGGGCGTTGTCCTGGGGCGACCTGGTAATGATGCACCGCCAGCTGACTGTCCTCCGGCGCCTCGCGGAGACCACGGCGGAGCAGCACCGCCCGTGAGCGCACCCGGCGGCGTGGATGCGGGCGGGGAGACAACACGGAAGCAAGCCCAGACGAGCGTTGCATCTGATGCATCACTGGCCGCTTTCGGGCACTAGCGTGCCGGTGCGCCGAGTTCGGGTCGCGCAGCCGCGACGGTCAGCGCGCGGTGCAGCAGGCGGGCGTCGCCGAGCAGCGCCCGCAGCCGCCGCTCCAGCCCGGCAATCGGGATCAGGTTCTGCGGCGCGCGGGGGTCCTTGTACGGCGTCGAGGCGAAACGCGGCAGTGTGACCAGGGACAGGTCGGCCAGTGCGATCGCTTCCTGCGGGGTCAGATCGGCGGGGCACTCCATGCGAACGATGCCGGCCCACGGTGCGCCGCCGGCAACCGGCAGCCGCAGGTACCAGGAGTAGCTGCGCCAGCTCGTGCCACGCAAGAAGACCGGCGTGCGTTGGCCCGGCTTCAGCGCCGTCACGACCGGGATGAGCGGTGCCGGGAGGTAGGGCTGCCGCTGTGTCTTCACGTACCCGAGCGTGTTGGGCGTGCGCCGCCCGCGCAGCGGGCCGTCCACGACCAGCAGCTCGGCGTCGCCGGCGGCGAGCGACACCAGGATCTCCAGCTCGGTCATCCGGGGCTGGATCGCCTGCGGCAGCTTGTCGGGGTCGTCGGACTTGACGTGCTGCGCGACGTAGCGGACCGAGCCGGCCACCAGATCGTCGGTGCCGGGTGCGGCCGTGAACAGGCCGCGCCGGATCTCCGGCGCCGCACCGACCTCGGCGACGCCGCGGCGCAGGTCGCAGCGCACCACGCCCGCAGCGTACGAGGCGGCCAGCGCGGGGTAGGAGCGGCCGTTGACATCGCCGCTCCACAGTGTGGCGTCGATGCGCCGTACGCCGTCGACGAGCAGCACCACGTCTGGCGCCCGTACGGTCTCGGGGCACCCCAGCGGGGTCCAGGCGTCGGCCGGCACCTCGACCGCCGGGTCGACCTCCGGCGCCGTATCGGGCGCGCCGCCACCCTCGAAGGCGCTGCCGTAGGCCGGGTTCCAGCCGTCCACGTACCAGTTCATCGTGCCGGCCTTTCGTTCGCGACTGCGGGGCTCCGCTTCGCTGCGCTCCTCGCGCTCACCGGCCCGCCCGTTCCCCGTACGCCGTGCGGGCGTCCTTGCGCACCTCGAACCGCACCGGAACCCGCTCGGCGAGCGTGCTCACGTGCGTGACGACGCCGACCATCCGGTCGCCCCGCGCGGCGAGCGCCTCCAGGGTG
>DASVMV010000332.1:0-2452 GCA_036384155.1 Micromonosporaceae bacterium | reverse complement strand
CGGCGGCCGGTACGCCGCGCTCGGCGATCAGCGCGGCGGCCTGGTCCAGCCAGCCGCCCTGTCGGGCGCGCCGGCGGCGCAGGTCCCGCGCCCGGTGTACCTGCTCGGTGATGTTGGCCAGGTGGAAGTACGTCGAGAAGGCGCGGGCGAGCTTGGTCCCGGTGGCGACGTCCATGGCCGCCAACTGGCGGGCCGCGGCCTCGGCGTCGGTGCGGACCAGGGCCCGGATCTCCTCGACGAGGTCGAGCAGCGGCGGGCCCTCCTGGCGGGCCAGGGTCTGCCCGAGGAGGGTGCCGAGCCGACGGATGTCCGCTCGCAGGGCCGCGTCCGGAGCGCTGGCGCGTTCGGGCAGGTAGCTCTGACCGGAGTGGTCGGGGCCGTCGGTCACCATGCGCTCCTCACGTCGGTACGAGGGGACAGCGCTGTCCGACGTTCTCGATCGTAACTGGGCGGCCCGGCGTGCCGGGACGGGTTACCGTGCCGGGATGGCCGCCTGCAGCTATCCACCCAAACCCCGCCCCGGTGACCGGGTCGCGGTGATCTCGCCGTCGTTCGGCGCGCCGGCCGCTTTTCCCGAGGTGTACGAGTTGGGTCTGCGTCGGCTGCGCGCGGAGTTCGGGCTGGAGCCGGTGGAGTATCCGACCACCCGCACCGCGGCCGCCAGCGCGCGCGACCGGGCGCGGGACGTGACGGCGGCATTCGCCGATCCGACCGTGACCGCGGTGCTCGCGACGATCGGCGGCGACGACCAGATCACGGTGATCCCGCACCTCGACTCGGCGGCGCTCGCCGCGAACCCGAAGCCGTTCTTCGGCTTCTCCGACAACACCAACCTGCTCAACCACCTGTACGGCCTGGGCATCGTGGCCTACCACGGCGGGTCGGTCATGGTGCACCTCGGCCGGCCCCGTGGGCTGCATCCGGTGACGGTCGAGTCGACCCGGGCGGCGCTGTTCACGTCGGACTGGTACGAGTTGCGTCCGTCACCGGACTACTCGGATGAACCGGGCGACTGGAACGACCCGGCGACGCTGGACCGCACCTCGGCGATGTTTCCGGGCGCCGGCTGGCAGTGGCAGGGGCCGGCGACCGTGGTCGAGGGACCCACCTGGGGCGGCAACCTGGAGATCCTCTCCTGGCTGTTGCAGGCGGGCCGGGTCGGGCCCAGTGTCGACTACGCCGGCTGCGTGCTGGTCATCGAGACCTCCGAGGAGCTGCCCCCGGACCTCGAGGTGTACCGGATCCTGCGCAACATGGGGGAGCGCGGGCTGCTGGCCGGGTTTCCGGCGGTGCTCGTCGGCCGGGCCAAGGCGTGGAGCTTCGGTCGCCGCCTGGGGGCCGACGAGAAGCGGGCGTACGCGGACGCGCAGCGGGCCGCGGTGTCGCGTGCCGTGGCTGAGTACAACCCGGACGCGGTGGTCGTCTTCGACGTCGACATCGGGCACACCGACCCACAGCAGATCATCCCGTACGGCGGCACGGTCCGGGTCGACGCCGTCGAGCGCCGGATCACGGTGCGCTACTGACGGGAAGGGTCAGTCGATCACGGCGAACGCGCGTACCGGGAAGCTGTCCATGCCGGCGATCAGCGGTGGAGCGGCGGTGAACCGGAAGCCGTCCGGCGGCAACTGGTCGAGCCCGCGCAGGTGCTCCACGATCGGGATCCCGGCGCGCAGCAGCGCGCTGTGCGCGGGACGGACGCCGCCCGCCGCGGCCGTGTCGTCGTCGATGTTGACCGAGTCGATGCCTACCAGGCTGGCGCCCGCTTCGACGAGCCACTGCGCACCTTCTGCGGTGAGGTGCGGGTGGGCCGGGGCGCCGTACCGGTCGGTGCCGAAATGCGCGTCCGTCCATCCGGTGTGCAGCAGCACCGCGCGGTCGCGTACGTCGTACGGCGCGAGCAGCGACCGGTCGACGGCCCGTACGCCCGATGGCACCCGCACCAGGATGCCGGGCAGGTTGGCGAGCCGGTCCAGCGGCATGCCGGACAGGTCGCTGCCGTCGGCCCACCGGTGCGACGGCAGGTCGACGTACGTGCCGGTGTTGCCGATCATGCTGATCTGCCCGACGTGGAACTCGGTGCCCTCGGCGTACCGGTCCCGGGACGCGTCCCGGGTGAGCCACTCGGTGATCGCCGGCCCGGGCCACCCCGGGTACGTCGACATGCCGTCGCGGATCACCTGGCTGAGCTCGACCAGCCGCCGCCCGCCAGACACCGCCCGCCCGTCCGCCATAGCGGTAGCCGATCATCGCGCGGCCCCGCAGTCAAGGTCGTCCGGTCAAGGTCGGCCGGTCAAGGTCGCCCGGGGACCGCAGGAATGTCGGCCACGGGAGATAGGGTTGGTAATTGCTACCCCCCGTCCGGCCGGACGCGGGGTTGTCGTCGTGTGCGCCGACGACGCCGCGCTCAGTGATCTTGTGGAAGTGATCATGAATCTCACCGGACTGCTTG
>DASVMV010000331.1:0-52334 GCA_036384155.1 Micromonosporaceae bacterium | reverse complement strand
TTCCTCATCACAAGGGAGTCGATCCATGTCCACCACCGCACGTGAGTGGCGCTCTCCGGTCCGGAGAGCGCTGTCAACTACCGTGGCGTTACGCGCCGTCGACCTGGTCAAGACGTACCCCGGCAAGCCGCCGGTCCGCGCGCTCGACGGGCTCTCCGTCGAGGTCGCCTCGGGCACCGTCTTCGGCCTCCTCGGCCCGAACGGGGCCGGCAAGTCCACGACAGTGAAGATCTTTACCACCCTGTCCCGCCCCGACTCGGGCACCGCCGAAGTCGCCGAGCTGGACGTCGCGCGCCGCGCGGAGCAGGTACGCCGCGCGATCGGCCTGGTGTCGCAGAAGTCGTCGAGCGACCCGATGGCGACCGGCCGGGAGAACCTCGTGCTGGCGGGCCGGCTGCACGGCATGTCCGGCCGGAATGCCCGCAAGCGCGCCGCCGAGCTGCTTGAGCGGTTCCGGCTGGCGGAGGCCGGTGACCGGCTCGCCCGTACCTACTCGGGCGGCATGGCGCGGAAGCTCGATGTGGCGATCGGGCTGATGCACCGACCGGCCGTGCTCTTCCTGGACGAGCCCACTACCGGCCTGGACCCGGAGGCGCGCGCCGAAATGTGGATCGAGATCGAGCGGCTCGCGTCCGGGGAAGGCACCGGTGAGCAAACCACGGTACTGCTCACCACGCACTACCTCGAAGAGGCCGACCGCCTCGCCGACCGACTCGCGATCGTCGACCGCGGCCGGGTCGTCGTCGAGGGGTCACCCGACGAGCTGAAGAGCGCGCTGCGCGGCGACCGGGTGCACGTCGAGCTTGCGGAGAAGGGCGATGCCGGCCGGGCCGCGCCGCTGGTTGGCAACCTTGACGGCCTCTCGTACCCGACGGTCGAGGGCCCAAGTCTCATCGCCCGCGCCCAG
This sequence comes from Micromonosporaceae bacterium, assembly GCA_036384155.1. Lineage (GTDB taxonomy): Bacteria > Actinomycetota > Actinomycetes > Mycobacteriales > Micromonosporaceae > DASVMV01. Next base: position 51,427 of record DASVMV010000331.1, on the reverse strand, counting down.
CATGGCGCTGCCGCGGTGCCTGCCGTGCTCGCGGCACTCGACGACGCCGGCGTGCCCGTGGCTTCGGTAACGGTCGCCCGTCCGTCCCTCGACGACGTCTACCTCAGCCACGTCGGCCGCACCTTCAAGGAGGACGACAAGTGACCACGCAGAGCCTGCCGCTTCGCTCGGGCCCCCGCGCCACGGGCGCTCCGGCCTTCGCTCGGGCATTCACTCACTCCGGCTTCCTGACCGCGCGTCTGCTGCGCACGCTGAGCCGGCAGCCGGCGTACTTCGGGTTCCTGCTGATCCAGCCGGTCATCTGGCTGCTGCTCTTCGGTCAGCTGTTCAAGAACGTGGTCCACATCCCCGGGTTCGCGCCGACCGGCTCGTACCTGGAGTTCATCACCCCCGGAGTGATCGTCATGACCGCGCTGTTCAACAGCGGCTGGTCCGGCACGGTCTACATCGAGGACATGAACCGCGGGGTGATGGACCGGCTGCTCGCCTCTCCCGTCCGCCGCGGTTCCATGATCGCCGGGACGCTCACCTACCAGGCGATCACCACGGTGCTGCAGACGCTGGTGATCTTCGGAATCGCGTACGCCGCCGGGGCGCGCTTCGCCGGCGCCGGCCTCGGCATCGCGACCACGCTGCTTGCCGCCGCGCTGATCGCAATCATCATCGCGTCGTTCTCCAACGCGGTTGCCCTGCTGGTCCGCCAGCAGGAGGCGCTGATCGGGATCAGCCAGTTCATCGTCCTGCCGCTGCAGTTCCTGTCCTCGGGAATTATGGACACCCGGCTCTCGCCGGCCTGGGTACGGCAGGTCGCGAGGTTCAACCCGGTGGACTGGGCCGTGGTGGCCAGCCGCGAGGCGCTGAGCGGTAGTCCGGACTGGGGTGTTCTCGGCAGTCGGCTCGGGCTGCTGGTCGCGGTGGCCGCGGTCCTGTCGTTCCTCGCCACCCGCGCCTTCCGGACCTACCAGCGCTCGATCTGAGATCGGCGATGCCCATGCTGGGTCCTCGTCCCAGCATGGGCATCGGCTGCCGGTGGTCGCGGCGAGCGGTTGCGGGTCATCGATTACAGCGACGAGAAGAATGCGGCCCGGTCTCGCTGAGCCTCAGGGTGAGCGTCAGTTTCATGGCCGCAGGGGACTCCCGCGTCGGGCGAACCCTCCTCAGGCTCGCACGAGCGACCCGCTGGCCACAGCTAGCCCGGCATTGACGGGCTGGAGCGGCGACGGGATGAGCAGCTCGACGTTCCGGTCGGACACCGCACCGCGCCGGAAGTCACCCCGGCCCTGCCAGTCGTTGGCGGACAGCTCCCGGGAGAGCGCGGCGAGTGCGGTGGTGCCCGAGAGCCCGCCTGCGGCGACCGGGCCGGCGTGGTCGACGACGGTGCAGAACGCGGAGAGTGTGCCGTCGAGGTTGTCGACCAGTTCGATGATGCGGGACTGTTCGGGCCAGTCGATGTGGGCGGCGGTGTTGACCTCCCAGAAGCCGCCGCTGACGGCGGCACCCGCCGGGCGCGCGTGGGGGAGTATCTGGTTCCGGTGGGTGTGCCCGTTGACCCAGAGAATGACGTTGGGGTACCGCAGCAGCAGCTCGCGCAGCTCCTCGCCCCGGACCCGGTCACTACCTGCCGGCACGTTGTCCATGCTGCCGATCGTGTGGTGACTGAAGATCGCCACGTATTTGTCGGCGCGGCCGGGCCGGGTCACCACCTCACCGGACGGAGCGAGCCAGCGGCTGCTCGCCGCCTGGAGCTGCTCCTCCAGCCACGCGTACTGCACCGGATCCAGCGACCCGTTGGGGCCGCCCGCGCTGTTCACCGTGTCCAGGACGATGCCGCGCACCAACCCGGCGTCGAAGGTGTAGTACGCGGTCGCGTTCGCGACGTTCTTCTGGGTGAAGCCGTGCCCGACCGGCGTGCCGGTCGTGGTGAAGTGCTCGGCCACGGTGGTGGCCCGGTCGACGATCCGCCGATCGGGGTCGGGGGTGACGAAACGGCGCCCGCCGGAGGAGAGCATCAGGGCAACCGCGGCCGGGTCCTGGGCGAGCAGCCCGACGATGAACTGGATCTGCGCCGGGATCGGCGCCGCGAGGATCGACAGCGGCAGGCTGGTCAGCTTCAGCGGACCGGTGGCCAGTTGTTGCAGCAGCGGCGTCGCCGGCACGTTGCCCTGGACCAGGCCGTCGTGGTTGCCGTAGACGGAATACCACGGCAGGCCGATCCCGGCCGCCTGGAACTGAGCGCGCGCCGCGTCGAGCAGGCCGGGTACGACCGGAAACCCGTAAGCCGAGGTTGCCTGGCCGAACCCGGTCTCGGGGTGCCAGTAGTACGGATCCGGCGCGACATCGTCGGCCACGCCCTCGTAACGAGTCGGGTCGCCGGAGTCGGGCCGGATCACAGCACCGTCGAGCAGGTCGATGTACCAGCGCAGCTCGTTGTGCTGGCAGTTGTCCGTGTTGTCACCGGTGACGACCGCAAACCGCACCGGCGCGCCGGTGAACGGACCGGCGTGCACCTGGCGCACCTGCCGGATCATGGCGTCGCCCACCTGGGCGCTGAACAACTCCTGCGGGCGGTACGCGCTGCCCAGGTCGCTCAGACCGGGCAGGCTGCCGTACCTGTCGAAGAACTCGAACCGGCCGGGCGACTGGGCGTCCAGCACGTGCACGTCGGTCAGTTGCGCAAAGCAGGTCAACACCCGGCCGGTGAAGCCCGCCCGCTGCCGCGGAATCCCGCCGAGGTCGGCACGGACGAGGAACGACTCGCCTTCGGCGAGCCGCAGTGTCGCGTAGCCGCCGGAGCCTGGCGTACCGCGCACGATCGTCTGCTCGAGCGTGGTGCCGGCGCTGGACGGTGCGGGCAGTGCAAAAGCCCGGCGGGACGGGAACTGGGTCGCCCCGAGGGCGGCGGTCGTGGCGCCGCCGAGCATTCCCGCGAGTACGGCTCTCCTACTGAGCGGCATGGGGGCTCTCCATTCCTTCTCGGCGAGCTCGGCGAGCTTCGATGCGCGCCGGGAGAGAACGGCACAGTTGTCGCGAACCCCGGGCGGCATGGATCATTGGGAGAACCATTGCGTTCACTGCCGGTCGGCGCAATAGCCTAAAGGGGCCGGATGAGCGTTCCGCCTCAGGTGTGCCGGCGCAGAATGATCCTGGCGGCGTACGCCACTCCGCTGGCGACGAAGAACGCGACGCTGATCGCGAGCCATCGCCCGAGGTACGGCTGCTGGTCCTGGCCGGCCGTGGCCAGATACGTGGCTCGGCCCTGCCGCAGGATGCCGGGCAGGAAGACCAGGAACAGCAGTCCGGAGGCCAGGGCCGGCACGCGGAGGTGATTCAGTGCAGCCGGAGCGCCGTGGGCAGCGCCGCGCAGGGCGCGGTTTCCCGCCTCCCGCGGTCGGCTTGCGTCCTACCGTCGGCGGTATGCCGACTGGCCCGCGTCCGAGGCGCCGTCGCCGTCCGCCGCGACGTGTTCGCGCCGCTGCCCGGGGAGGGGCGCTGGGCGCAGGTGGTGGTCTCCCGCGCCGTTCGGCGAGCTCACGGCGCCCGGTGGGCCGGCGAGTTCCCCCTGCGGCTCGCCAAGATTCCGCTTGTCCTGACTGTCCCCTAACTGCGCTACCGTGATGCCGGTGAATGGGGAAATGAGTACGAGCAGATCTCCGGAGACCTCTCTGCTGCCGTGATGCTCGCCTGTGTGGCTAGCGCCAACGCGGACCTGATGACGCCATAACCCCAGCCGCGACAGCTGTCCCGGCTGGCGCTGGAACTCCTCGACCATCCCGTACGAACGTCTGCGAGGTAAGAGCATGCGAATCTGCGTCACCGGCGCGAGCGGCACCGCCGGCCGCGCCACGGTTGCCGACCTGCTGGCCCACGGCTACGACGTGCGGGCAACCGATGTGGCGCCCGCGCCGGCGGATCTCGGTGTGCCGCTGCTGCAGGCGGACCTGACCGACTACGGGCAGACCGTCGAGGTGCTGCACGGGGTCGACGCCGTCGTGCACCTCGCGAACATCCCCGCACCGGGGCTGCGCACGCCCGCGGTCACCCTGACCGCCAACACCGCGATGAACTCGAACGTCTTCCTCGCCGCCGCCCAGCTCGGGCTGTGGCGCGTGGTCTGGGCGTCCAGCGAGACCACGCTGGGCCTGCCCTTCGAGACACCACCCCGGTACGCGCCGGTGGACGAGGACCACTACCCGGTGCCGACGTCGACGTACGCTCTGTCCAAGGTGGTCGGTGAGACAATGGCCGGTCACATCTCGGAGTGGTCGGGCATACCGTTCGTGGCCCTGCGGTTCTCCAACATCTTCATGACGGAGGAGTACGCCCTCCTGCCCTCCGCCGCCTGGAATGATGTGGCCGAGCGGCGCTGGAACCTGTGGGGCTATATCGACGTCCGCGACGTCGCGACCGCGTGCCGACACGCGCTCGATGCCCAGGTAACGGGCGCCCGGGCGTACATCATCGCGGCGGCCGACACGGTGATGCCGCAACCATCGGCCGAGCTGCTTCGCGACCAGTTCCCCGGTGTCGAACTCATCCGCGACGTCGGTGAGTTCGGCACGCTGCTCGCCATCGACCGGGCCCGGGAGGAACTCGACTGGGTGCCCCAACACTCGTGGCGGGAGGCGATCGACGACCCGGGACGTGCGCCGCGCACCGGATGACCGATCACCGAGCCTGCTTGTGCTCCCGGATCAGCTCCGCATACGCCGCACGGCGGCCGTCATCTCGCCCCGACGCAGCAGTGCCTTGGCACGCTCGATCCGGCGGGTCATCAGGTAGCTGCAAGGCGTCTCGCCAAAGGCGGCACGGAAGCTGCGGGAGAACACGCCCGGGCTCCGTGGCGCAGTTGGCGGTGATCGCCGCGGACGGCTTTCGACGTGCCGGTGCGGTCAGCCGGTGCGCGGCTTCGGCAGCGCCTGAATGGTCAGGCCGATGCGGGCGAGGCTGGCCGGGATCGCCACGGCCATCGGCCACGCGAACAGCGGTGTCAGTACCGCAACGGCGGTGATCATGGCGGCGTCGAGAACGACGAGGGTGAGTGCGCCAATCGTGCCGAGGCGGGTACGGCGATAGCTGTGCCGGGTGGTTCCGGCGGCCAAGAGCGTGAGAACGACGGCGAGGAGCGCCAGCGCGTAGGCGGCCGCGAGCAGCGGCTGGATCGGCCAGGTCCACACTTTGCCGGCGATGAGGCTGGCGCCCCAGCAGCCGCCTACCACCGGGCCGGTGGCCAGCAGGAGCCGGGCGGTTCGGCGGCCAGGTGCTTGGGCGACGAACTCGTCGACGATGCGGTGGGGGGTGCCGAACTCGGCGATGGCCGTCCGGGCCGCGGCAGTGGGCGTGAGACCGCGCGCGAGGTGGTGCTGCCAGGTTTCGATCAGGCCGTCGGCGAGCTCGTCGACGGAGTCGGCGGGCAACCGGGTGGCCAGGCCGGCGAGGTAGGAGTCGATCAGCGGGTGGCTGGCCATGGCCGGCGCTCCAGCAGGGCGGTGATGGCGGCGGCGAAAGCGTGCCAATTGCTGCGGTCGGCGTGCAGCCGCCGGAGCCCTTCGGCGGTGAGACGGTAGGTGCGTCGCCGCCGGCCGTCCACCGTGGACCATGATCCGGCGATCAGGCCGGAGTCTTCGAGGCGGTGCAGGGCCGGGTAGATCGTCCCGGTGGGCAGGTCGAACCGGCCTCCGCTACCGTCGCGTAGGGCTTCCTTGACCGCGTAGCCGTGCCGGGGCCCGTCCTCCAGGGTGGCCAGCAGCAGCCCGTCGAGGTGACCTTTGAGCGCCTGAGCCTCGGCCTTCATGAGCCACAGCCTATCGCTTCCATGGGTAGGTATGCTACTGTCCGGAACCATACGTAGGAATCCTAGCTATCTGGGAGGTCCCGGTGGACGTGCCGGCGATCGTGGTCGATGCGCTGGTCAAACGCTTCGGCGCCGTGACCGCGCTGGCCGGCGTGGATGTCGCGGTTCCGGCGGGCACCGTGTTGGGGCTGCTGGGCCCCAACGGCGCCGGGAAGACCACCATGGTGCGGATCCTGGCGACGTTGCTGCCGCCGGACGGTGGCCGGGCGAGCGTGCTCGGGCGAGACGTGGCCACGCAGTCGGCCGCGGTGCGGCGGGTGATCGGCCTATCCGGACAGTACGCCGCCGTCGATGGTTACCTGACCGGCCGGGAAAACCTGCGCATGATCGGGCGGCTGTCGGGTCTTGACCGCCGGGCGGCGCGGCGAAGGGCCGACCAGCTGCTGGACGAGTTCGACCTGACGGCGGCAGCCGACCGCACCGCGCGTACCTACTCCGGCGGAATGCGCCGCCGGCTGGACGTGGCCGCGAGCCTGGTCACCCAGCCGGCGGTGTTGTTCCTCGACGAGCCCACCACCGGCCTCGACCCGCGCGGCCGGCGGGGGCTGTGGCGGCTGATCGCCCAGCTCACCGACGAAGGCACGACTGTGCTGCTCACCACCCAGTATCTGGAGGAAGCCGACCGGCTCGCCGACGCCATCGTCGTGCTCGACCATGGCCGGGTGATCGCGGCCGGCACCGCCGAGCAGCTCAAGACCCAGGTCGGCGGCGACCGGCTGGAACTACGGCCGGCGCCGGACACGGACCCCCGAATGCTGGCAGCCGCACTGGCCGGCCTCGGCACCGGCGAACCCGCTATCCGCCCCGACGAGCTGAGCGTGGTGCTCCCGGTTGCCGACGGGCCAGGGGTGCTGCCCGAGCTCGCGGCGCGACTCGCCAGCACCGGCCTGCGCGTCACGGACCTGGCAGTGCGCCGCCCCAGCCTCGACGACGTGTTCCTCACCCTGACCGGTCAGTCCGCCACACCGTCTCCAGGCGACGTTACGACCATGGGGAGTCGGCGATGACCACCACCAGGGTTATGCCGTTTGACCGGTCGCCGATGACCGGACCGGGCTGGTGGCTGTCCAATGTGGCCACCGTGACCGGTCGCAATCTGCACCGCCTGGTGCGGGTACCGACGTTGATTGCGTTCGCCACTGCCCAGCCGATCATGTTCGTGCTGTTGTTCACCTACGCCTGGGGCGGAGCGGTCCACCCGCCCGGTGTGGACCGCTACATCGACTATGCCCTGCCGGGAATCTGGGTCCTGGCGATCGCGTTCGGCGCCTCCCAAACCGGGGTTGCGATCGCCGACGATCTGTCCACCGGGATGATCGACCGGTTCCGGGCGCTGCCCATGGCCCGCTCGGCCGTGTTGGCCGGCCGCACCGCTGGCGACGCGGCACGCAACCTGTTCGTCCTGGCCTTGATGACCGCGGTGGCGTACGCGATCGGCTTCCGGTTCCACGCCGGCCTGGCCGCCGCGCTGGCCGCAATCGGGCTGGCCATGCTGACCGGGGTGGCGTTCTCGTGGATCTTCGCGCTGCTCGGGCTGCTGGTGCGTGACTCGGAGTCGGCCGGCATCGGCGGCCTACTCGCCGTGATCCCCCTCGTCTTCACCAGTTCCACGTTCGTGCCGGTCGCCACCTTCCCTGGCTGGCTGCAAGCGTTCGCCCACGTCAACCCGATCACCGCGACCGTCGACGCCCTGCGTGTGCTGTGCCTCGGCGGGCCCACCGCCACCGAGGTGTGGCAGGCCGTGGCGTGGATCGGCGGGCTGCTCGCGGTCGCCGTCCCGGCGGCGGTGATCCGGTACCGGCATACCACCAGCGCATGAACACCGACCGAGCAAGGAAGCGCCGTCACGGCCGCCCGTCGAGGAACATCCGCAACCGGGCGAGCGTGCGCTGGTCGTCGCCGGGCACGTGGCCGTTGACCGCGCGACAGGCCCAGCCCAAGCGCAGCGCCACCGTGGTCGCGGCCACCAGGTCGTAGTCGAACCGCTCCGCATACGGCGCGAGGTAGGCGTCGCGGAACGGCGCGGTGTCGACGGAGTTCTCGACGTCGTCCAGGCCCCAGGCCAACCCGCCCTCGAGCGTCACGGACAGCGTGAAGAACGGGTGCGAGATGCAGGCGTCCGCCCAGTCCATCAGCAGGTATCGGCCGTCGCGCACGAATACCTGGCCATCGTGCAGGTCGTCGTGCTGCAGCAACTCGGGTAACCCGTACGCCGCGAGCTCGTCGCACAGGTCGGACACCATGGGTGCCGCGGCGCGGAAGCGTTGGTCCGCACCGATCTCGGTCATGAGCCGTTCGTAGGCCTTGGGCAGGGTGGCAAGCCGCATATCGGGTACGCCGAGTGCCAGCAGTTCGCCCACGTCGTCGGCGAGATCGAGCTGGACGGTGGCGTAAAGCGGCAGGACGTCGTACCAACGGTCGAGGCTCTGCTCGCGCGGCGCGATCGCGCGCAACGACTCTCCGGCATCGGCCATGAGCATCCAACCGGTGGTGGTGTCGGCGGCCAGCAGCGGCGGCACCGCATTGGGGCGGCGGGCGGCGATCCGCTCGACGAGGGCGGCCTCGTGCCGCAGGTGGTCAGCGTTGGCCTTGAACCAGACACTGCCCCGGTCCGTCGGGACGCGCAGCACCGTCGACCAGGGATAGACGTGCGGCTGCTCGGTCGAACCGGTGCGGACAAGGCCCGCCTGGTCGAGCCGGCGGTCGACCCAGTCGTACACCCCGGCCAACCACTCGGGATCGCGCCATCGCGTGTCGTCCACGGCCGGAACGGTAGTGAGCCCCGACCATCCGCGACAGTCGTTATCCCCGTCGGACCATTCAAGGCGCCGGATACGGTCGACAGCGCACCGGGTTTTGGTCATAATTCTGACTATGACTACGCTGCCGTTGGGCGAAGTAAAAGCTCATCTGTCGGAACTCGTCGGCCGGGTACACGACCACCATGAGCGCGTGACAGTCACCGTGCACGGCCGGCCTTCTGCGGTTCTTGTTTCGGTGGAGGATCTCGAGCGGCTTGAGGAAACCGTGGCCGTCCTCGGCGATCCGGCCACTCTCCGCCGGCTCGCCGAGTCCGACGCCGAGCTTGCGCGCGGTGAAGAGGTAACAGGCGACCAACTCGCCGAGACGATCCGCGCCCGCCGTAACTCCGCGGCGTGAGCCGGAACAAGTCGGGGGAGCCCTATGCCCTGCGCACCACGCCGACCGTCAGGCGGGCGCTTGCGGAGCGGTTGCCGGAGGCAGTCGCCGTCGCGGCGTACGAGTTCATGACGGGCCCGTTGGTCCGGGAGCCGTACCGGGTGGGCAAGCGCCTGCTTCCGCCGTTGGCTGATCGGTACAGCGCCCGACGTGGCACGTATCGGGTCATCTACCGCATCGATGACGAGGCGCATACGGTGACGGTCGTGGACGTGGACCACCGGCGGGACGTGTACCGGGCGTAGGCGTTGCCCGGGCGGTCGTCTCCTGCGGCCCACGTACGCGATCGTGCGCCGCCGCCCTGGCGGGCCGCGGGGCACGATCGCCAGGGCTACCGCTGCAGCTCGGCCAGCAGTGCGTCGAGCGCGTCGTACGAGGCGTTCGCGCCGTCCTCCATGCCCGAGCTGAGCATGCCGTCCCGATCCTCCGTTGAGCTGAACGACGACCGAATGACGACCAGGGTCTTGCCGTCCTGGTCCTCCAGGGTCATCGTCTCGACGGCGATGTGGCCCGGCATCCCCTCGAACTCGAACGTCTGCACCACCCGCTCCTGGGGCACGATCTCGCGGATCTCGCCGCGGAAGGCGTAGTCGGTGCCGTCTTCGGCATGCTCGACGTACCGGTAGCTGCCGCCGGGCCGGAAATCCAGGGTGACTTCGAGGTCGTTGCCCCGGCCCCACCAGCGCTTGATGTGTTGCGGCTGGGTCATCGCCTCCCAGACGAGACGCCGTGGGGCGTCGAAGACGCGCGACAGCGTGATCTCGGTGTCGGAGGGCAGAGTCGTCGTGGCGCGGCGGTCAGTCATTTCCTCGCTCCTTGGTGAGTTCCCGGAGATAGCTGTCCAGGTGTTCGAAGCGCTCGTCCCAGTGCCGGCGGTACTGCTCGGCCCACTCGGCGACCTGGCGGAGCGGCTCCGGTTCCAGCCGGCACGGCCGCCACTGGGCGTCCCGACCCCGCGTGATCAGCCCCGCCGCTTCCAGCACCTTCAGGTGTTTCGACACCGCTTGAAGGCTGATCGAGAACGGCGCGGCCAGTTCGTTCACCGTTGCATTGCCGTCGGCGAGCCGGGCGAGGATCGCCCGCCGCGTCGGATCGGCGAGGGCCGCAAAGACCCTGCTCAGGTGATCTGTCACCGTCTCCACCTGTTCAACTATCTGGTTGATTAACCGATGGGTTGATTATGCGATCGGCGACGCTGATCCGTCAAGCGGTTCAGGAAGACAACGGAAACACCCGGTCGACGCGGGGGGCGCGGCATCGGTGGACGGCTCTGCACCGGCTAGCATCGCCTGCGGAAACCGGGACCCGAGGGGAGGTGACCATGGGCATCGTCGAGCCGGGACCGGCGGGCGCGCCGCTGATCACCGTCGTGGTGCCGGTGTACGGGATCGAGGAGTATATCCGCGGCTGCCTCGACTCGGTTCTCGCCGACCCCACGCCCGAACTCGAAGTGGTGGCCGTCGACGACCGCTCACCGGACTCGTGTGGCGCGATCCTCGACCAGTACGCTGCCGCCGACCCGCGGGTACGCGTTCTCCATCTCACCGAGAATGTCGGGCTGGGGCGGGCGCGCAACGCCGGCCTTGATGCGGCGAGCGGCGAATACGTCTGGTTCGTCGACGGCGACGACGCGATCACACCGGGCGCCCTGCATGCGGTCGTCGCCCGGTTGCGTGAACTGCGCCCGGACGTGCTCCTGGTCGACCACCTGAAGGCCTTCCCCGACGGGCGCACCGCGGACGTCGACCCGTCCGTCCGCCAGCTGTACGACGCCTCCGCACCCCCCGTGAGCAGTCTTGACGACCGGCCGGACCTGTTCTCGCTCCAGCACATCGCGTGCAACAAGGTCGTCCGGCGGGCGTTCCTGGAGCGGATCGGCGTGCGGTTCGTCCCTGGGTGGTACGAGGACTATCTGTTCAGCCATCCGGTCCTCATGGCCGCGGAGCGCATCGCCGTTCTGCCCCGCGTCTGCTACCTCTACCGCCAGCACGACGGCAGTGGAATCACCCGCACCGTCAGCGCCCGGCATTTCGAGGCCTTCGAGCAGTACGACCGGCTCTTCGCGCTGGTCGACAGCTGGGGTTCGGAATACCGCCGGTTCAAGCCGCAGCTGTTCAGCATGATGATCAGCCACCTGCTCGTGATCGCCGGCAACCGGGGCCGGGTACCCGGAGACCAGCGCCGCGCCTTCTTTCATCGGATCGCCGAGCAGTACCGGCGCTACCTGCCGGCCGAGGGATATCGCCGGCCGCCGGGCATCCGCGGGCTCAAGCACGCGCTGGTGCGAATGGATGCGTACTGGCTCTACGCGCTCCTGCGGGCCGCCTATCTTCTCGTCGGCCGACTGTCCGGCCTGCCGGCACGACAGCCGAAGAGCAGCAGCACAGCGAGCCGGCTGGACGGCATTCCGCTTCCGCGGGTAGCGCCGCGGTCCACCGGCGAGCTGGTCGAGCATGCCGCACGGGACCAACCTGACGACGTCTCACCGTAGTTGGCGCACAACGCCTCGTAACTGACGCGCGCGAGGACCTGGCCTTGTGCCGCTGGAACCGCCGGCGCTAGCCTGTGGCGCGTCAGACGGGGCGCGGGCACGAACCCCATCGCCCGTGCCATCATGAACCCTTCGCGACGATGGTCTCTTGTTGAGGACGCTCCGATGATGCCGCAGCTGTCTGTTGTCATTCCGATGTACAACGAGGAAGACGCGCTGGCCCTGCTCGTTGATCGACTACGGCCCGTGCTCGACGGGCTGGCGGCGCCCTACGAGGTGGTTGCGGTTGACGACGGCAGCACGGACGACACGGCCCGGCTGCTGGGCGAGTTCCGGCACGTCTGGCCGCAGCTGCGGGTCGTCGGGCTGCGCCGCAACGCCGGCCACCAGGCCGCCCTCACGGCCGGACTCCACCGCGCCCATGGGACGTACGTTGTCAGCATCGACGCGGACCTGCAGGATCCCCCCGAGAAGATCGTCGATATGCTGGCGCTCGCTCAGCGGGACAACCTCGATGTCGTGTACGGCGTCCGCGTCGACCGGACGACCGACACCTTCTTCAAGCGCACCACCGCAGCCGCCTACTACCTGATCATGCGCCGAACGATCGGTTCCTGGGTACCCCGCCATGCCGGTGACTTCCGCCTCCTCAGCCGGCGCGCCGTCGACGCGTTGATCGCGCTGCCCGAGCAGCGACCCGTGTACCGGCTCCTCGTTCCGTCGCTGGGCTTCCCGAGCGGCGTGGTGACCTACGTTCGGGCGGAGCGGGCCGCCGGCAAAACGAAGTACCCGCTCGGCAAGATGGTCCGCCTGGCCTTCGACAGCATCGCCAACTTCTCGGCGGCGCCACTGCGCCTGGCCACCTGGCTCGGGCTGGTCAGCTTCGCCGTCTGCCTGCTGATGTTCCTCGGCGGCGTGGGCGCGTACCTGAAGGGAACGACGGTTCCCGGGTGGACGTCGCTGTTCGTCGCGGTTACCTTCCTGGGCGGCGTCCAGTTGATCTGCGTCGGGCTGGTGGGCGAGTACGTCGGGCGCATCTATGCGGCGGTGCAGGGCCGGCCCGCCTATTACATCGGGTCCGACTCCGCCTACGACGGGTCCGACGCCCCGGCCGACGAGATATCGCCAGCGGACCCGGTCGGGGCTCGTCTCGGATAAACCCGCCGCGGGCCGGTCCGCTCCTGTCCGTGCCGTTCTCGAAGACGGACACCGCGCTCACCCCACCGGTTGCCTCCGGTCACGGTCCCGACGAGTCGAGCAGGTACCCTGTGTTCGCCGACGACGGCACGGCGCGTCCGGGTTGGTCGTCTGACGATGCTCGATGTCGCCGCCGTTGTGGCCCGACGTCCGGGTCGGGGGCGGATACACCCGCGCCGGGGCGATGGGCAGCGGCACGTAATGTAGTTGGCGGCCAGAACGGTGGATCGCCGTTAGGGCGGGCTCGAGCAGGATAGCGAGGTAGTCGATGAGCCGACGTGAGTCCATCAAGTGCGGCGCGCACAGCGTCGGGCCGGATCACCGGCCGTTCATCGTCGCCGAGATGTCCGGGAACCACAATGGTGACCTGTCGAGGGCGCTGGCCATCGTCGATTCGGTGGCCGCCAGCGGGGCCCAGGCGCTGAAACTGCAGACCTATCGCGCCGACACGATGACCATTGACGTGGATGCGCCTGCCTTCAAGATCTCCGACGGCCACGACCTGTGGGGTGGGCGGAACCTCTACCAGCTGTACGAGCAGGCGCACACTCCGTGGGAGTGGCATCGGCCGATCTTCGAGCGGGCTCAGGAACACGGCATGATCGCGTTCTCCTCGCCGTTCGACGCGACGGCAGTCGACCTGCTCGAAGATCTAGGGGCGCCGCTCTACAAAATTGCCTCGTCGGAGATCGTCGACCTGCCGCTGATCCGCCTGGTCGCGAGCACCGGCAAGCCGCTGATCATCTCCACCGGCATGGCGACCTTGGGCGAGGTCGCCGCCGCGGCGGAGGCGGCCCGGGGCGCCGGCTGCGCCGACCTGATCCTGCTGGCCTGCACCGTGTCGTATCCGGCCCCCGCCGAGCACAGCAACCTGCGGCGGCTACCGGTCCTGGCTGAGGCGTTCGACGCGGTGGTCGGCCTGTCCGACCACACGATGGGGATCGGCGTTGCGGTCGCCTCCGTCGCGCTGGGCGCCCGGGTGATCGAGAAGCACGTGACGCTGGCCCGCGACGACGGCGGCGTGGATTCCGCGTTCTCGTTGGAACCCACCGAGTTGGCCGCGCTGGTCACCGAGAGCGAACGGGCCTGGCAGGCCCTGGGCACGACGTACATCGGGCCATCCGACGCCGAGCAGGAAGGGCTGCGGTTCCGGCGCTCCCTGTTCGTCACCGAGGATGTGCGCGCCGGTGACCCGGTCACCGCCGCCAACGTGCGCTCCATCCGTCCCGCCGGAGGTCTTGCCCCGGACGAGATCAGCAAGGTGATCGGACGCACGTTTCGCCGTGATGTCGCCAAAGGCACCCCGCTGAGCTGGGACCTTGTTTGACGCTCACCCCTCGGCAACCCCCGCGACCCCATGAAGCTGAACCCCGCAGGAGGCAGTGTGGCACCCCGGCTTAGCGTCGTCGTGCCGTTCTACAACGTCGAGGACTACATCGGCGACTGCCTGGACTCGCTGGCTCGGCAGACGTTCGACGACTTCGAAGTGGTCCTGGTCGACGACGGATCGCGCGACGGCAGCGCTCAGATCGCGAAGGCTTTCTGCGAGCGCGATGCCCGGTTCCGCGTGGTGGCGCAGGAGAACCAGGGCCTCGGCCCGGCGCGGAACACCGGTACTCGGCACGCCGAAGGGGAGTACATCACCTTCGTCGACAGCGACGATCTCGTGACCCGCCACGCCTACGAGACGATGGTCCGCTCGCTCGACGACACCGGCTCATCGTTCGTCGCCGGAGACGCCCGGCGGTTCAACAACAGTTCGGGCGTACGCGAGTCGTGGTTGCACCGGGTTCCGTTCGCCCGCGACCGCCAGGCCACGCATGTGTTCGAGTTCCCCCCGCTGGCGCTCGACCGGATGGTGTGGAACAAGGTCTACCGCCGGTCCTTCTGGGACGAATTCGGCTATGAGTTCCCGCCGATCAGGTACGAGGATTACCCGGTCACCCTCAAGGCGCACATCGATGCGGTGACCGTGGACTGTCTCGCGGCTCCGGTCTACTACTGGCGTGAGCGGGAATCCGGCGAGTCGATCACCCAACAGAAGTTCGAGTACTCCAACCTGTACGACCGGGTCGTCTCGGCCGAGATGGTCATGGACCTGCTCGACGCGAGCGCACCGGAACTGCGCGGCCAGGTGCACCGGCAGTTCGCCCAGATCGATCTCGCGGCACTGGTGCAGGCGTTCGGCTCGGTGCCTGAGCACGAGCAGGACGCGTTGGTGGAGCTCGGACGGAGACTCACCCGGCGCCTGGACAACAAGGTGCTGGAAAGCGCCTCGTCGTACGACCGGTTGCAGTACCAGGTGTTGGAGGCCGGCAACGTCGACCTGCTGCAGCGGCTGGCCCAGTTCCGGCTCGACGGGGGGCTGCACGGTGGTGCCCGGGCGCGCCGCCGGCCCGCGATGCCGTGGCGGTTCGAGAACCGGTACCCGGGTATCGACGACCACCCACGGCCGGTGCCGCGTAAGCTCTACCGGCTGCCGCGGCAGGCGATGTATCTGCACAGCACCGTTTCCGGGATCGCCTGGGACGACGGCGACCTGATCGTGCGGGGTACCGCCGAGATCCGCCATCTGCCGACCGACGGCAAATCGTCGCTGCACGTCACGCTGGTCTTCGCGGGCCGCAAGACGCCGCTGCGGGTGGAGCGGTTCCGCACCCTCGACTCGCACGGCGACCTGGCGATGGTCGGCTTCGAGGTGCGCGTACCGCGAAGCCTCCTGGCCGCCTTCCGACCCGAGGGCAAATCCGCCTTCTTCCTGCTTGACCTGCGCAACGGCCTGCTCTTCCGCCGGGGGATGCTACGCAACCTGCGGGCCGGCCACCCGCAGTCCGCGCCGGGCGCCTGGGTCACCGACGAGGTCTGGATCC
This sequence comes from Micromonosporaceae bacterium, assembly GCA_036384155.1. Classification (GTDB taxonomy): domain Bacteria; phylum Actinomycetota; class Actinomycetes; order Mycobacteriales; family Micromonosporaceae; genus DASVMV01. The sequence goes on along the minus strand of DASVMV010000331.1, from coordinate 35,820 downwards.
AGCCGAGCCGAGCCAGCGACGGCCGGCTGCTTCTTCAGCAGCTCGTACGGCCGTTCCAGCTGACCTCCGCCGAGGTCGATGACGACGCGTTCGTTCTGTCCGGACGGCTGCCCGGCCAGGCGGCGGCACCGGCGCTTCGGCTGACCCGGTCGGCGAGCGACGCGCTCGTGCGGATGGAGACCGGCACCGACGCCACCGGAACCACCTTCCGGGCCCGGCTCCCGCTGGCCACGATCGTCGACGCCGCGAATCCGGACGACCCGTTCACCCAGCGCACCACCCGGGTGCCCACCATCGGCGACGGGGAAGACAGCCGGTTCCTGCTAGCCAGCAGCCTCGACCGGGCGGTGTCTACGACCTACGAGGGGCGGATGCTCACCCTCACCCGATCGCCGGGCAACTACGTCAATCTGCACGAAGGCCCGATCCGCCTCACCGCCGACACGATCGACGTCGACACGGGTATCGGTGGCCCGCGGCTGGTGGCGCACGGCCACCAGTGGGACGACGTTGCCGGCGGCACGTTCGTATGGCGCCGCTTCCTGGAGAACTCCGACGACTACGTCGACGTGCGCTGCCAGGTGGCGATCGACGACGGACGCTGGTCGGCCGGGGTCGCCGTGGCGGACCTGCTGCCGCCGCCGACGGTGGTTTCCCGCCAGTCCGCCGATCCGCTAACCAGCCTGGCCGACTGGACGCTGTTCTGGGCACCGGAGGGTGACGAGTCCCCGTACGCGGTGCAGACCGAGATGTTCCTGCTCGGCCGGCTTCCGGTGGAGCTGGAACTCGATGACCGGCGCATCCTCCTCCAGCCTCGTGTCGGCACGTTGCACCTAGAGGTACGTTGACTATGCATCACCACAATCACTACTACGGCCAGACCCACATCCTTGCTCGCCACTGCGGTCTCGACGACGTCCATCCGCCCCGCCTCCGCGGATACCTGCAGCACGGCTGGAACATCGGCTGCGGCTGGAATCCGGTGCACGAGTTCTTCGACGGCGCGTGGCGTTTCGTGTGGAGCGACGCGCCCCGGCGGCGGGGCCACTCGCTGGGCCGGCGCAACTACCACGTGGTGGGCGCGCCGTGGCTCTACCTGATGGACCTCGAGCCGGATCTGGGTCGGGTGCCCGACGAAAGCCGCAGCGGCACCCTCTGGTTCCTCTTCCACGGCTGGGAGGGCGGCAAGATCCAGGGCGATCACGCCCGTTTGATCGACGAGATCCGGGAGACCGAACCCGGCCCGGTGACGTTCAGCCTCTACTACACCGAGTACGAGCGGCCGGAGATCCGCCGCTACTACGAAGAGGCCGGCTTCGAGGTGGTCTGCTTCGGCCGCCGGGGTTGGAACTACGAGGGCACGGACCGGCGGTTCCTGTACAAGCAGCTCGAGGCCCTGCGCCGGCACAAGCGGGTGGCCGCGAACAGGTTGTCCACGGCGATCTTTTTTGGCGTCGCCGCCGGCTGCGAACCCGCCGTTTACGGCGATCCGATGCAGCTGGAGGGCGAGAACCCGTTGTTCGGGGGAACCGCGCGGGTCGCCCGCCTCTGGCCGGAGATGTTGGGTAAGGACATCGACGTCAAGGTAGCCCGGGAAGTGACCGACTACGAACTCGGCCGGCCGTGGATGATGTCGCCCGCCGAGATGCGGATGCTCTTCGATTGGAATGAACGTGACTGAGAACGGCTCGATCACCGTCGACGTCGTCCGGGGCGAGATGCAGCCGTGGAGCGACTACGAGGGCCACCGCAAGCCAACCGGCGGCGCGGTTCTGCAGGCCCTGCTGCAGGACGTGCTCCCGCAGGCGGCGCGGGCGCTCGTGGTCGGCCCGCACGCCCGTGACGTCATCGAACTCGTGGCCGCCAGCAGTGAGAGCGTCACGGTACTGCTGCGGTCGGTCGGTGACGCCACGACGCTGGAGGCGGCGGTCCAGGCGACCAACGTGAAGGTCGTCACCGGGGCGCTCGACGGATTTGCCGACCGGGCCGACGAGCGGTTCGACGTGGTCGTGGCCGCCGACGGCCTCGACCGGGTGCTCGGCACGGATTCCCCGGCGATGACGTGGCCGGAGCGGGCGTCCGCACTGGCCCGGACAGCCGCACCGCAGGCCGTGGTCGTCCTCGGGTGCGACAACGAGTTCGCGCTGACCGGGCTGCTCGACCGGCGACCGGTCGACAACCGGCACGGCGACGATGAATGGCGGCCGCTGCACGACGACCCGTACCGGCCGACGTCGCCGGACCAGCTGGTCAACGCCCTCGCCGGGGTCGGTCTCGCGGTAGAGGGCCTGTACGCGATGGTCGACGTCGCGGGCGTCCCGCACACGATGCTGGACCGGGCCGCCGCGGCCGCGACCCGACCGGGGCGGCTCGCCGCGCGGCTCGCCGTCCGCGCGTTGGAGGCCTCGACGGTCAGCACCCCGCTGCTGGCCCCGGTGGCGGACAGCGCCGACGCCGCCGCTCGGGCCGGGCTGCTCGACGCCGTGTCACCGTGCTGGCTCGCGGTGTGCGGCGCCACCGCCCGTACCGTCTACGCCGAGGCCGCAGACGCGGCGAGCGTGCTGACCGCCAACCTTGACGAGCAGGGCTGGCGGGTACGGGTCTCCAGCGCCGAGAGCGCCGAGAGCGGCGAGATCGCCGAGAGCGGCGCGTCTGCCGGCATCGCCTTTTCCCCGGCCGCGGTACCGGGCGTGGTCCCCGACACCGAGTCGGTCGAACGTGTCCTCCTCCGGCTGGCGGCCGCGGAGGACGTACCGGGTTTCCGCCGGGTGGCTGCGCAGATCGGCGAGTGGGCGCGGGGCCGCACCGAGGAGGATGCTGACGTCGTCATCTGCTTCGACGACCTGTGCGTGGACGGGGAATCCTTCGCCCGCGGGGTGTTCGGCTGGGTGACCACCCCGCCGGCGTCCACATCGGAGCTGCTGGCGGCGGCCTGGCAACGCTTCCAGGACCGCCTGCTGCGCGGACATCGCCGGCACCCGTGGCCGCCGTGGATGGTCGGCGACGAGCTCGTGACGGCATGGCTCGCGATGTGCGGGGAGGAGGCCGGGGACGAGGCTACGGCGGCGACGGTCAAGCGCGGACGGGAGATCGCCGACGCCGTTGCGGCCGCGAGCGGTTCCGACTCCGGCGGCGACCCGGAGGCCGACCTGCGTACCGCGCTCGCCGACGCGGAGGCCGCCCGGGTCAGGGCCGAGGAGCTCGCCGGGCACATCTTCGGGCTGGAGCGCACCATCCGGTTCCGCGACCAGCAGCTGCGGGTACGCGAGAGCCGGCTGCGCGGGCTCCGGTCGGACCTGCGGACGATCCAGGGTTCCCGGGCGGCCAAGCTGGCCGAGATCATTCGCAAGGCCGGCACGGTCCGGCAACCGCGGCGGTTCGCACGGGGGGTGAAGCGGCGCCTGGTCCGGGTGCTGCGCCGGTGACCTGAGAAAGGCCGGAAAGATGGGCCCGCGGCGCCAGGCGGAGGGATCAAGCCTGACCGCCCGGAGCCGGGCGTGGTAGGCCCATCCCCGAGGACCCTTGCCGATGTGCCGGGGGGCCTTTCGCTGCTGGGCGCGCTACTGCATTTCGGTCGCGTCCCGGCGGTTGCGCCGGAGCTTGCGCTTCAGCCGGCCGGCGCTGAAGCGCAGCTTGCGGTAGGCCATCTTGAGGAACGTGAACACCTTTTCGGTCCTGGTGCCCTGGTACAGCCGGACCTCCTGGTCGAGCGCACTGAGGGCGCGGTCCCGGTCCCGGATGATCTTTTCGGTCCAGGCGACCAGGGCGTGCATCTGCTGCAGCTGGTATTCCTGCCGCCACAGGGCGTCGGCCATCTCGCGGTAGCCCTGGATGTCGACGCCCGCAGTGTCGGCCCGGACGCCGGCGAGCGCGGCGCGGAGTTCGGCCGTCCGCTCCGGCGGGAGATCCCGGTCAGCAGCCCGCTGGCCGGCTTCCAGATCGATTGCCGCATCGAGATCGCCCTGGTTGAGTGATTGGCCGGCGGTCGCCGCGAGGATCGCGGTGAGCTCCGCCGCGCTCGCGGTCAGATGCCACGGGTGCGGGCGGTTGAACGTGATCAGTCGTACCGCGAATCCCCACAGCGTCCGGGCGACGACCACGCCTGCCGGCACCGGCTCGACCGGGGCCCACCTGGAGGGGACGGGCCAGAAGTCGGTCTCGGTGAAGATGAGGTCGTAGGTGCCGGCGAGTGCGGCGGCGCCGGCGACCGCGCCGTCGGACGACTGCTCCTGCACCCAGGCGACGTAGCGGCCGAGCGCCGCCCGCAGGCCGACCAGATCGTGGCGGCCACACAGCTGCAGAAGGTGGTCTTCGAACAGGCGACCCGCCCGGTGCAGCGCGGACCCGGGGTCGGCGACCCGGCGCAGGCCCGCGCTCTGGTCCTCTCCCGTCGCGGGCGCCAGCACCGATCGCCGGATGTCCGAGCCGGCAACGCTGAATTCGTACACGAACGAGTCGGTGCCGCCGACGACCAGATCGTGGTGCGGCACGGCCATGCCGGTGGCATCGGCCCGCCGGGCCAGGGTCAGCCAGGCTGGGGCCAACGACGCGGCGGTGCCGGTGCGCACGGCGCGCTCCATGATCGCTCGGGGATCCCGGACCACCGGCGTGTCGGCGTACGCCTCGGTCAGCGCGGCGAAGAGCACTGACCCGAGCGGGCCGCGCAGGGGTGAGTCGACGTCGCGGGCGATGTCGTGCGCGACGAAGACGGTCGGCAGGTGGGAGGTGGGGAAGACGGCGTAGTCCCACGACACGTCGAGGCCGTGGGCGCGCAGCCGATCGTGCAACTGGGGCACGGACGCGGGGCGTAGCTCGTCGTGCTCGGTGACCGGGTACCACGCCGTGTCCGAGCGGTAGTGGCGGCCCGGCTCCAGCTCGACGAGATGCTGTACGCCGCAGATGTTCGCGTGCATCAGGGCCAGCACGCCGCGCGAGCTCAGCAGGTGGGTCAGGCTCTGCAGCAGATCGTCCGGGCTCTCCTGACCGCCTTCGGCCGAGGCCAGCCGCTCCATGCCGTCGGCGGCGACGATCAGGTCGAAGCCATCCGGCTGATCGATCTTGCCTAGGCTGCCGCAGTAGACCGTGACGTCCGGGTAGGCGCCGGCGATCCGTTCGGCGTCGGCCAGCGAGCGGACCACGCAGGACACGGCCGCGCCCCGGGCCGCCAAGCGGGTGAGGATCTCGTCCTCGTGCGGCCCGGCGACGAGGACCGTACGACTCCCCGACGCGAGCTCCGACAGCAGGTGGAACAGCGTGTTGCCGCGGGGAACTCGGGGACCCCGAGCGGGATCCCAGTCGCTCCAGGCGAACATCTCGCCGCCGACGCGACGTACCGGGTCCGGGTCAGACATGTCCACCGTCCTGAGATTCGGCCCAGCCGAGGTGAAGCCGGAGCTCTTCCGGGGAGGCCAGGAGGTCGGCGCCCAGTTCCTCCCGGGCCATGGCGTACGCGACGGACCGGTCGACCTCGTAGCCGTACAGCTCCGACCACTGCCGCCGGATCCGCGGCTCGCCGCCGAACAGCGGGTCCGCGTCCTCCAGCTGCATCGGGTCGCCGTACACGGCCGCGTCGCAGCCGGCGAGCAGCCCGTACCAGATCGCGCTGGACAACCGGTTGGAGACCACCCGCTTGTGCTGGCGGAGCTCGGCCATCTGGCGGTCGAGGAACGTCCGGTCGTGATCGCGCCACCAGAAGCCGCGATAGCCGTGGCAGATCACCCTCACGCCGGCCTTCTCGTACTGTCGGCGAATGCGCCTGTTCCGGTACTCGCTCCAGTAGAGGCACGCGGTGATGGGGCCGGTCTCGACCGACTTGACCTCGTCGATCATGCGGGCGTGGTCGCCCAGCACCCGTTGCCCTTCCCACCCGTGGAACGGATAGAACAGCGTGCCCTCGCGGCGCAGGTCCGGCGGTTCGGGTTCCATCTGCAGCAGGTACGCGAACGGCGCCCCGGTCACGATCGCGTTGCGCCGCCCCTGCGACCAGGCGCGCCGCCGGGTCTGCTCGGACCACACGAAGAGCTTGCTGCCGAAGACCAAGGGGACACCGGCCGCCTGGCTGTCACCGATGTTCCAGCCGTGCTGGTAGTAGCCCAGGATCCGCGGCGGGTGCATCGGCTCGCTGAGCCGGCAGTAGCGGGCGAGCAGGTGCGCGTGCCCGTAGTAGTAGTTCGCGTGATGCATGCTCAGCCCGCGCCTCGGTCGACCACCGCGGCGGGCACGCAGGCCACCGAGATGGTCAGGTCGGCCAGCGCCAGCGTGCGCCACGCACCGGGAAACCGCGCCGGCACGCCGAGACCGTGCCGGCGCAGCCAGACCGCGATCGGCACGCCGAACACCTTGCACATGCTCTCGGCCCGGGTCCACCGGCTCCAGAACGACGCCGGGCCGAAGCGGGCCGCGAGGGCGGGCGGCACGGGTGCGTCGCTCACCTCGGCGTCGATCGCGAGGCGCCAGCCGGGCGGCGGGATGCCATACCACCCGACGGTGCGGAAGTCCGAGGTGTGGGATCGGGTCAGTGCGCCGGCGGCGGCCCCGCCTCCGGCGCTGCCGCCGGTCACGTCCAGCCTGGCCTCGGCCTGATCGAGCACCGCCTGGACCAGCGCCGAATCGGCGAGTCGCCGGTTAGATCGATGCGCCACCGTCGACCTCGATGACCTGCCCGTTGATGTTGGTGTGGTCGCAGAGCAGCATGCGGATGACGGGTACGACCTCCTCGGGCTCCGTGAGGTGCCCGGTGGGCGTACGCCGGGTGATCTGGTCGAGCTGCGTCTGGCCGAGCACGGCCGACATCTCGGAGGCGAAGAAGCCCGGCGCGACGGCGTTGGCCAGCACCCGGCCGCTCAGTTCCCGGGCGATGGTGCGGGTGGCGGCGTCCATGCCCCCCTTGGTGGCCGAGTACGCCACGAGGCCGGCGTAGCCGCGCTGGGCGCAGATGGAGGTGACGTTGACCACCCGGCCGCGCAGGCCCTGCGCGAGCATCCGCCGCAGGACCAGGCGGGTGAGGACCAGTGGCGCGGTCAGGTTGGTGTTGACGATCTTCTCGATCTGGTCGACGGACGTGTGGACGTGCAGCGAGTCCTGGCCGACCGCGGCGTTGTTGACCAGACCGTCGATCGGACCGAGGCGGGCCTCGGTCTCCTTCACAAAGCGCTGGCACGCCGAGACATCGGTGATGTCGACGGAGCCGACGTGGCTGCGGCCCTCGTACTTGGCGGCCAGGTCCTGCAGCTCCGGCGTCACCGTCCGGGCGAATGCGGCCACCTTCAACCCCTGCGCGAGGAGGTCGGCGACGATCGCCAGGCCCAGCCCGCGCGACCCGCCGGAGACGAGTACGACCGTCGAGGGGGCAATCACGCTGGTGCCTGCGGAGCTCGGGCCGGCGCTGTCAGACATCGCTTTTCAGGGTCTCCTTGAACGGGATCTCATCGAGGTAGCGGATCCGGCGTGGCACGCCGTAGTCGGGCAACCGCTCGGTGCACCACTGTACGAGGGCCGCCTCGTCGGCGTCGGCGCGGTCGGCTCCGGGAGCCAGCACTACCTCCGCCGCCACGACGCGCCCGACCAGCGGAGCCTTCCGGCCGCTCACCCGGGCCCAGGCCACGGCGGGGTGCGCCGTGAGGACGTTGCGGACGAGCCCGGCCGAAACCTTGGAGCCGCCGACATTGATCTCGTCGGAGTTGAGGCGGCCCACGATGTGCACCCGGCCGTCGACGATCTCGACGCGGTCGCCCGTGCGGACCGCTCCGGCCAGCCCGTCGCCGTGGTACGGCGAGGTGATCACCAGTTCGTCGCCGGACACCGAGATGGTGGGCCGGTCCGGGGCGGGCCGGTCGAGCCACTCCTGGGGGAATCCGGCCCGTCCGTCGTGTACGACGATCGAGGCCCCCACCTCGGACGACGCGTAGATCCACGAGATCCGCGCAGCGGGGAAGATCTCGCGCAGCTGGTCGAGGATCGCCTGATCCACCGGCTCGCCGCCGAGGGTGACCTGGCGCAGCGGCACCTGGGCGAGGGCCGGGCCGTCCCGGTGGAGCGCCTGCCGCCAGAACGTGGGGGTCCCGGACGCGGCGGTCACCCCGTGCTCGGTCGCGATCTGGGGCCACCGGTCCAGCTCGGCGGGCTCGATCACGACCAGGTCCTGCCCGGGCTGGGTCAGCGACAGCGTCACCACCTGCCACCAGGCGTACGTGCCGGGCGAGTACGGGCAGAGCCAGGTGCGCCGGTCCTGCGGCGCGCGGACGGTGGTGAGCGAGTCCAGGGTGTGGCCGACCCGTTTGGGCCGCCCGGTGGAGCCCGAGGTGAGCAGCCAGAGGCGGCCGGGATCCGGTGCCCGGTGTTGGCCCTTGGCCAGCATGGTGACCTCGCCGCCGTCCAGCAGCGCGACCGCGAAGCCGGCGTCGGTCAGCTCGTCGCGCAGCGCCGGATCGACCCGGGACGGCGTGCTGAGGACCAGTTCGGTGCCGGAAACGGCGTGCTGCCGCGCGGCGGCCAGCGCATCGGTGCCCGAGGCCGCGAGGACCGCCACCGGCGAGGGAAGATCGACCGCGGGAAGCGTCCGCCAGGTCAACGTCGCGCCACCGGCGACGATCTGGTTGTCATCGCCGGCCAGGGCCGGCTGGTTGTCATCGCCGGCCCGGGCCGGTTGGGGCGAGCGGGCGTCGGGCGCGTCCGGCACAGTCACTCCGACTGCAGCTGCACGATGAAGTCGAGGACGTCGCCGACCGTGGCGATCTGCCGCAGGCCGGGCGCGTCGAAGTTCAGCTCCTCGCCGATCTCGTCTTCGACGCGGAGGGCGAGTTCGGAGAAGTCGAGGGACCGGAAGCCAATCTCACGGAGATCTGCGCTGTCGTCGTCAGGCAGAACTTTGCCCTGGTTCTTCATAACTTGCCCCATCAGGTCGCGAACCTGGGACCGACTCAGCCGATTCATGATGCGAGAGCATACCCGGGCGGCTAGTTGCGCCCCGATTTCGCAGCGCGGCCCCGTTCTGGTAGCGCGCCCCGTTCTTGTAGCGTTCGGGCCGCCCCGCCGTCCGTCCGAAAGGTGACCGAGAATGCTGCGACCGGCGACCGACAGTGATCTGGACGACATGCGGCAGTGGCGCAACCAGGCGCCCAACCGCGAGGTGAGCATCCACAGCCACGAGATCACACCGGACGAGCACGCGGCCTGGTGGTCCCGGACCCGGGCCGACCGCACCCGGCAGGTTCTCATCTACGAGCGCGACGGGGTGCCGTCGGGCGTGGTCAACTTCTTCGACCTCGACCTGGACGGCGAGGTCAAGACCGGCTCGTGGGGGTTCTTTCTGGACGCCGCGGGACTCGACGAGCGCCGGGCGACCCTGCCGGCCTGGCTCGAGGTGATGCGGGAGGCCGCCGACTACGCGTTCGACCGGCTCCAGCTCGATCGGCTCGACGGCGAGGTGCTGGAGCACAACGCGGTCATCCGCCAGATGAACCGTCGCTTCCGGTTCGTCGAGGGCGAACCCGAGCAGCGGGAGATCGACGGGCGGCGGATCACCGTGATCCCCATCTCGCTGAAACGCGCCGACCGCCGGCGCAGGTAGCGCTGCCCTGCACTGCCGCCCACCTGGGCCGGATGGCCGTCAGGTGGCGTTTCCGGACAGGCAGGATATGCTGCTGGCTCGCAGCCATGGCGAGCGGTGCCGCCTGAGTCGCATGCCGCCTGAGTCGAAAGAGTGTGGGGAGTTAGCGCGTGAGCATCCTGGGTGGGTCGTCCATCTTGATCACCGGCGGCACGGGCTCCTTCGGCAAGGCGTTCCTGAAGCACGTGCTCACCGACCTCGACCCGCAGCGGGTGGTCATCTTCTCCCGGGACGAGCTCAAGCAGTACGAGGTCAAGCAGATGTTCGGCGACGACCCCCGGCTGCGCTGGTTCATCGGGGACGTGCGCGACCGCTTCCGGCTCACCCGGGCGATGCACGGCATCGACTATGTCGTCCACGCCGCGGCGCTCAAGCAGGTGGACACCGCCGAATACAACCCCTTCGAGTACGTCCAGACCAATGTCACGGGTTCGCAGAACGTCGTCGAGGCGGCGATCGACTCGGGCGTGAAGAAGGTCGTGGCGCTCTCCACCGACAAGGCGTCCAGCCCGATCAACCTGTACGGGGCGACCAAGCTGGTGGCCGACAAGCTCTTCGTGTCGGCAAACCACTACGCGGCGCACCACCCGGCCCGGTTCGCCGTGGTCCGCTACGGCAACGTCATGGGCAGCCGTGGCTCGGTGGTGCCGCTGTTCCGCCGGCTCGCCGCCGAGGGCAAGAGCCTGCCGATCACCGACAAGCGGATGACCCGCTTCTGGATCACCCTCGAGCAGGCGGTCAAGTTCGTCGTCGACTCGTTCGAGATCATGAACGGCGGGGAGCTCTACGTTCCCCGTATCCCCAGCATGCGGATCCTCGACCTGGTCGAGGCCGTCGCGCCGAACAGCCCGACGTACGAGATCGGCATCCGGCCGGGCGAGAAGCTCCACGAGGAGATGATCGCCCCCGACGACAGCCGGCGCACTCTGCGGTTCAAGGACCGCTACGTCGTCCAGCCGACGATCGCCACCTGGGGCTACACCCCGCCAACCGGCGGCGAGGAGGTGCCGGACGGGTTCACCTACCGGTCGGACTCCAACGACCAGTGGCTCACCCCGGCAGAGCTGCGGCAGCTGCTCGGCATCGCATAAGGGGCGGTGGGGATGCTTCCGTACGGCCGACAGTCCGTCGACGACTCCGATATTGAGGCCGTCGTCGCCGCGCTGCGCAGTGACTGGCTGACGACCGGACCGCAGGTCGACGCGTTCGAGGCGGACCTCGCTGGCTGGACCGGCGGGGTGCCGTGCGTGGCGGTCAGCAACGGCACCGCCGCCCTGCACACGGCGTACGCCGCAGCCGGCATCGGCGCCGGCGACGAGGTGGTTACCTCGCCGATGACGTTCGTGGCCACGGCGTCGACGGCGATCGCGCTGGGCGCCCGGGTGGCCTTCGCGGACGTCGACGACGCCACGGCGAACCTGGACCCCGCCGCCGCCGACGCGGCGGTGACGAGCCGCACCAGGGTTGTCGCAGCCATCGACTACGCCGGACACCCGGCCGAGTACGACGAGCTGCGCAAGGTCACCGAGCGGTCCGGTGCGCTGCTGCTGGCCGACGCGGCGCACGCGATCGGCTCGACCTACCGGGGCACGCCGGTGGGCTCGCTCGCCGACCTGACCACGTTCTCGTTCTTTCCCACCAAGAACCTGACCACCGCCGAGGGCGGGGCGGTGGCGGCGACGACACCCGAGCTGCTCGAGCGGGCCCGGCGGTTCCGCAACATCGGCCTGGTCCGCGACAAGGCACAGCAGCGCTATCCGGACGAGGGTGGCTGGCACCAGGAGGTGCCCGAGTTTGGGCTGAACTACCGGCTGCCCGACGTACTGTGCGCGCTGGGTCGCAGTCAGCTGCGGCGGCTCCCGGCCTTCATGAACCGCCGCGCCGAGTTGGTGGCCCGCTACAACACGCTGCTCGCCGACATTCCGGGCCTGCGGCTGCCGATCCAACGCGAGTGGGTCGATCCCGTCCGGCACCTCTACCCCGTCCGGGTGCTCGACGGGCGCCGGCGCGAGGTCTACGACCGGCTGCGGGCGCAGGGCATCGGCGTGCAGGTCAACTACATCCCGGTGTACTGGCATCCGGTCTTCGAGGATCTCGGCTACCGGCGCGGCATGTGCCCTGTCGCCGAAGCATTCTACGCCGAGGAGTTGTCGCTGCCGCTGTTCCCGGACCTCACCGACGCCGACCAGGATCGGGTGGTCGACGCGCTCCGGGGCATCCTCGCCCCATGATCCCGGCCGGCCGAGCGTAAGCTCGTCCGGTCGGCATGGCCGAGCCATCAGCACAACCGAGCCATCAGCATGACCGAGCCATCAGCATGACCGAGCCATCGGCAGGACTGAGCCAGAGGAGAGCCAGGAGCATGCGCATCGTCGGCATCATCCAGGCGCGGATGGGGTCTACCCGGCTGGAGGGCAAGGTCCTGCGCCAGCTCGCCGGCCGCACCGTACTGGGCCGGGTGGTCCGTGCGGCGCAGGAGAGCGCCGGGCTCGACGACCTGGTGGTGGCCACCACGTCCGACGAGGTCGACGACGCGGTGGTCGGCGAGGCGCAGCGGCTCGGCGTGTCGACCTACCGCGGCTCGGCCGATGATGTGTTGACCCGCTTCCTTGGCGCGCTCGACGAGCACCCGGCCGACGCGGTCATGCGGTTCAGCGCGGACAATCCTCTGCTCGACCCGGACATCATCGGGACGGCCGCAACGGTCTGGCGAGCGGTCGGTGAACTGGATTACCTGAGCACCGCCATCTCCCGGTCGCTGCCGCTGGGCATGGACGTGGAGATCGTCCGGGCCGGGACGCTCCGCATGATCGACTCGCTGGCGACCGCGCACCACCGCACGCATGTCACCTCGTACATCTACACCCACCCCCAGCAGTTCCGGATCCTCGGCCTGACCATGCCGCCGAACCTGTCCGACCTCCGGGTCACAGTGGACACGCCGGACGACTGGCGGCTGGTCGAAGCCGCGGTCGCCCACTTCGGCGACACCAGCGCATCCGTACGCAAGCTGGCCGAGTGGCTGGTAGCCAACCCGGAGATCCGGCAGTTGAACGCCAACGTCAAGCAGAAGGCGCTGACCGACGCGTGAGCGCCTGGGGACCGGCGCGGGTGGGCATCCGGTGTGATGCCCGGCCGGCGACGGGAGTTGGCCACCTGATCCGCTGTGTGGCGCTCGCCGAGGAGTTCCGGGCCAGGAACGTCGAGGTGACCTTCCTCGGTGACATGAGCGAGGATCTGCCCTGGGCCCGAATGCAGTTGTCCAGCCGCAGCCTGCCATTGCTGCCGGCCCCGGAAACCCCGGGCGAGCTCGTCGCGCTGGCGCGGCGGCTGGGCCTGGATGCGGTGGTAGCCGACTCGTACGAGCTGCCCCCCGACCACACCGCCGCCTGCCGGGCGGCCGGGCTGGTCGTCGTGTCGATCGTCGACGGCGACCTGCGCGGGCAGGTGGCGGACATCTACATCGACCAGAATCTCGACGCCGAGCTGCTCAAGCCGGCGCTACCCGACGGCGCGGTACGGCTCGCCGGTCTGCGGTACGCCCTGCTGCGCGACTCGGTCCGCCGGCGCCGGCCGTCCAGTCCGGGACGCCCGGGGCGGTCCCGGTCCGGCGCGGTGCCGCGGGTCCTCCTGTTCTTCGGCGGCACGGACGCGTTCGAGGCGGCGCCGGTCCTGACCCGGCTGCTGATCGCGACCGGAGCGCCGTTCGACGCGACCGTGGTGGCGGCTCGGCCGCATCTGCGGGCCGCGCTGGCCGCCCTGAAGACCGGCCCCGGTCAGGAGTTGCGGGTGATCGGTCCGACCGATGATCTTCCCGACCTGATCGCCCGGACGGACGTGGTGGTCAGCGCCTCGGGCACGTCGACCTGGGAGCTGCTCTGCCTCGGCGCGAGCGCCGCGCTGATCTGGGTGGTCGACAACCAGCAACTGGGGTTCGATCGGGTGGTCGCCCGCGGTCTGGCGGTGGGGCTCGGCCGACTCGAAGACATCGCGGCGGGCGGCGCACCGGCCGACGAGGCACTCGGGGCATTGCGGGCGCTGCTCGTCGAACCCGACCGGCGGGAGCGCCTGGCCGGGCAGGCGTGGTCCGCAGTGGACGCGAAAGGCCGGGAACGCGTTGTTGACGAGGTGCTGCGCCGCGTCGCCGTCCAACTCGACGGCCGACGGGCTCCGCCGAGCGGCCTGCCGTCGCCCGCCCGGTAGGCAGGCCGGCGGTCAGCAGTGGTCTCCTGAGTAACTGCTCGACGGCCTAAACTGCCCGTGAATTCCGCCGGGCCCGCAGCACCCTGCAGCACCTGGGCCGATCGAGCACGTGGAGCATGCGTGGTACAGACAGTACCGGAAGTCGGTGTCCCCGGCCGGCCGCCGGAGGCCCGGAAGGCGGCCGATGCCAGGCCGCTCGTGCGGCTGGCTGCCATGGGCGCGACGGTCGTCGCCACGGCGGCCATGCTGGCGTTCTCCGTCCGGGGTGGGATGCCGGCAATGCATGCGCTCCAGGCCACCGTCGCCGTGCTGGTGACCCAGATCCTGCCGGGGGCCGTGGCCTGGCGGGCGGTCCGCCCCCGACATGGGTGGGTTCTCGAGGACGTCGCGATGGGCTTCGCGATCGGCTCCGCCCTGGCCATCGGGGCGCAGGTCGTTGCCGGGCTTGCCGAGCAGCCCTGGCTCGCCTTCGGCCCGCTGGCGGTGGCGGTGGTTCTGCTCCTGGTGCCGGTCACGCGAGCAAGGATCCGGTCGGCCGAGACGCGCCCGCTGCCCTGGTGGTGGGGGCCTTCGGTGGCCGGGCTCTTCCTCATCCCGATTTTCCAGCTCCCCTGGTACTTCCGGTCGGTGCCCCTGCACTGGGAGGCGGGGGCGCGCGCGCCGCACGTCGACGCGTACGACCATCTCGCCCTCGCTGCCCAGCTCGCTCACCGCGGGCCCACGACCTTCCCTTATGTGGAAAGCGAACCGCTGGCGTACCACTGGTTCAGTCACGCCTGGGTCGCGCAGGTCTCGGGCGCATCCGGCGCCGGGCTCGACGAGGTTTTGTTCCGGTTCATGCCGGCGCTCATGCCGGTCGTCGTGGTGCTCGCCGTCGCAACCGCCGCGGTGCGCCTGACCAACCGCCCCTGGGCCGGTCCCGTCGCGGGAGCCCTGGCCATGGCCGGCGGCGACCTCAACGTCCTCGGCAAGCCGGCGGTGGCGCTGCCGATCGCGCCGCTGTCACCAAGTCTCGGGCTGGCCGCTCCCATGATGGTTGGCATCGTCAGCGTGCTGGCGCTGCGGTGGAACAGGTCGATGCATCCCGCTGGTGTGGTGCTACTGCCCGTCCTCTGCATGGGCGCGGCGGGCACCAAGGGTTCGACCGTGCCGCTCGTCGTCGCCGGGCTCGGCCTGGCCCTTGTCGCCATGCTCGTCTTCGACCGGTCTCGAATCCGCCACGTGATCCTCGACCTACTGATCGTCCTCAGCTGCCTGGCGTTGGCAATCATCGTGGTGTTCCACGGCACGGGGTCCGGCCTTCAACTGGACCCGTGGGACGCTGCCCAGCAGACCTTTGTGGGGCTTGGAACGCCGGACACCGGGGGCAAGGTGGTGCTGGTTCTGGCGGTGGCGGTCGTCGGGATTCTGGCCCGCGGTACGGGGGCCCTCGTGCTTCCGTTCAGCCGCACCGCGCGACGAAGCCCTCTGCCGTGGTTTCTCGGCGGCGCCGGCCTGGCAGGTGCCGGAGCGGTTGCGCTGTTCACTCATCCAGGTGCGGGCCAGTGGTACTTCGCCCGGACGGCGATTCCCTTGCTCGCCCTCGGGTCCGCGGTGGGGCTGGTCGCTCTCGTGGCGGCGATCAGACCGTCCAGACTCGTCCGGCTCGTCGCGTTGGCGGCGCTGACCGGCCCGGCGATGGTCTGGTTGGGGCCGGCCATCGCCGGCCCCCTGGTCCGGGGCGGCTGGGCTCGGGCCCTTGGCATGATCGCCATAGCGGTGCTGGTCGTGGTTGCGGCCGGCCTCATCGGCTTGCTTGCCGGGCGTTCACCGGCCGAGCGATTCCGGCTGGCCGGCGCGGCCATGGTGCTGACCATCCTGGCCGGTGGCGCCATCGCGACGGCCTGGGAGCTTCCCAAGCGGCCCCCGGATACGCCGGCACCGACCGTTCCTCTTGACCGCGCAGGGGCAACGTCGCGCGGTCAGGTTGACGCCGCGCGCTGGATCCGCGACCACTCAGACGTCAACGACCTGGTCATGACGAACCGGCACTGCACCACGCCGGCCGAGCCGGCCAACTGTGAAAGCCGCCGGTTCGTCGTCGCCGCGTTCAGCGAGCGGCAGGTGCTGCTGGAAGGCTGGGCCTACACGCCGATGTCCGCGAAGCTCGGGCCGCACGGTCGGGACTCCCTCACCGTGAGTTACTGGCAGCCCGACCTGCTGCGACTGAACGACGGGTTCATCGCCGAGCCCACCGCGGAAGCGGCTCGCGAGTTGCAGAACCGGGGGGTCCGGTGGATCTTCGTCGACCACACCCGCCCGTACGCCAAAACGCTGGAGCCGTACGCCAAGCTGCGATATCAGGCACCGGGCGTCGACGTGTACGAATTCCCCGCTCCCGCCTCGTAGAACGCCCGGACCCATGGCCACTTGGGATGACGTGAGCCGGATCGTGCTGGACCTGCCGGAGACCATTGAGCAGTCCGGGCGGGACGGGATGCTCGCCTGGCGGGTCAGGAACAAGCCGCTCGCCTGGGAGCGGCCGCTGCGGCGCTCGGACCTCGAGGCGCTGGGCGATGCGGCGCCCGATGGGCCGATCCTGGCGGCGCGGGTTCCCGACCTCGGCGCGAAAGAGGCGCTGCTGGCGGACGATCCGGCCGTCTACTTCACGACGCCGCACTTCAACGGCTACCCGGCGATCCTGGTCCGGCTCGAGCGCATCTCCGTGTCGGAACTCGAGGAACTTCTGGTCGAGGCCTGGCTGGCTCAGGTGCCGAAGCGCATGGCGCGGCAGTACCTGGAGGAGTCGCCACACCGCCGCCGACCGCGGCCCGGAGCCCCTTGATATCCAGGCACCGCCGGCGCTGGGCGACAATGGTGGCGTGAGCGTCCGCGCCGTCCTGGCTCCGCTGATCAGCGCCAGCACCTACCGGCGTGCGGTGTTCCTTCTGCTGGGCGGGGTGCTGCTGCTGCCGTACCTCCTCCTCGGTGAGATCTTCGGCAGCATGCTGCGGGACGCCGTCACCCCGCGTCCCATTGTCGTGGGTCTGCTGGCCGCCGCCGCGGTGATCGCGGTGGTGCCGGTCTTCCTCGGCGGCAGCCGGGCGCTGGAGATCGCCGCCGTGCGGACGCTCCTCGACGTGCGGCTGCCAGATCCGGTGCCCGGCCACCGACTCGACCAGGAGACCCGGCTGCGGTCCGCCCTGTGGATCGCGGTGCACCTGGTGACCGGGGGCTTGGTCATGTTCGCGCTCATCAGCGCCTTCCCGATGGCGCTGGTCTTCGTGATCCAGCGGTTGGGGCTGGGCGCGGACGCCTTACCCGTCCTGCGGATCGGGCCCTTCGACCAGGACGACCGCGGGTGGCTGGCGCTGGCCGGACTGGTGACGCTGGTCGCCCTGGGCTACGCGATCGCCGGGTTGGGCGCGCTGGCCCGCTCGATGGCGCCGGTCCTGCTCGGCCCGTCCCAGGCCGAGCGCATCGCGGCTCTGGAGGAACGGGCCGGGCGCCTCGCCGAGCGCAACCGCCTCGCCCGAGAGTTGCACGACTCGGTGGGGCATGCGCTGACCGTCGTGACGGTCCAGGCCGGAGCCGCCGGGGAACTGCTCGACGCCGACCGGGAGTTCGTCCGGGGGGCGTTGCGCGCCATCGCGGAGACCGGCCGGGCCGCCATGGCGGAACTCGACCACATGCTCGGCCTGCTGCGCGAGCCGGAGGGCGATGCCGGCGACCGACCCCGGTCTCCCCGGTCTCCCCGGCCGACCCTCGCCGACCTCGACGGGCTGGTCGCCGAGGTCAGGGCGACCGGTCAGCCGGTCACCGTCGAGGTTGGCCCCGGCGTCGTCGACCTGTCGCCGACGCTGTCCCGCGAGGGCTACCGGATCGTGCAGGAGGGACTGACCAATGCGGTGCGGCACGCGCCACGGCAACCGGTGAGCGTGCGCGTCCACGTATCGGAAGGGGTCCTGGACATCGAGGTGGTCAACGAGGTGGTCGACCCGGCGGCGGGGGACGGACCGGGACGCGGCGCGGCGCCGGGTCGGGTCGGCCGCGGGCTCGCCGGCATGCGGGAGCGGGTGACCACCCTCGGCGGCCGGGTGAGTGCCGTCGGCGCCGAAGACGGCCGCTGGCGGGTGTCGGTCCGGCTGCCAATCGGGGCGGAGACGCGGGCATGAGCACCAGCGTCCTGATCGTGGACGACGACGAGCTGATCCGGGTGGGGCTCCGCGCGATCGTGGACGCGCAACCCGACCTGCAGGTGGTGGGCGAGGCCGCCGACGGAGCCGAGGTGCCGCCGCTGGTGGCGCGGCTGCGGCCGGACGTGGTGTTGATGGACGTGCGGATGCCGGCCATCGACGGCATCCAGGCCACCCGGCACCTGCTGGCCACGGCCGCGCGGCCGCCCCGGGTCCTGGTCATCACGACCTTCGAGAACGACGAGTACGTGTACGAGGCGCTGCTCGCCGGGGCGAGTGGATTCCTGCTCAAGCGGGCCCGTCCGGCCGACGTGGTGGCGGCGATCCGGCTGGTCGCCCAGGGCGATTCGCTGCTGTTTCCGGCCGCGGTCCGGCGGCTGGTGGCCGCCCATGGGCGCGGTGGCAACGGCGACCGCCTGCGCGCGGCCCGGTTGACCGATCGCGAAGCCGAGGTGCTGCGGCTGATGGCGGCCGGGTTGTCCAACGTGGAGATAGCGGCGGAACTCGTCGTGGGTGTCGAGACGGTGAAGACGCACGTGGGGAACGTGCTGGGCAAGCTCGGCGCGCGGGACCGCACCCAGGCCGTGATCGCGGCGTACGAGTCGGGTTTCATCACGCCCACGGGCTGATCGGGCGGACCCCACCTTTCACCGACCGGCCCCGGGCCGTCAGCGAATCACCTTCCACGCCCGCGAGATGGTCTGTTCGATCGCGTTACCCGCGGCGTCGCGGGCGGTGACCCGGATGGTGGCGAAGCTCGCGCCGGCGGGCGCGGCCGGAACGGTGGCGGTGACCACTGGTCCGCCGGTGGTGGCGGCCGGTTGCCAGTGCGCCCCGTCGTCGTACGATACCGCCACGTCGACGTCGAACCGTCCCGGGCCGGTCGCTCCGGGCTGATAGCCCGGGCGCAGGACCAGCGGGTACGGCCGGTCGGCCCGCACCGCGTTGGCCAGGTCGGTCGCGACGTCGTACCCGATCTGCGGCAGCGGAAGCACCACCGGCGCCTCGTGTGCGGGGCGCTTCGAGCGGAACGTCCATGTCGTGGACGTGGCGGTGGAGGTGCTGCGTCCGGCCTGGTCGTCGGAGGCGATGCGGGCGACGTCCAGGGTCAGCTGGTACTCGGCCTTGTGCTCGGGCACGGTGAACTGGGTTGACGAGTCTTCACTGCGCCCGATGACCGTCGCCCCCTGGCGCAGCGTCAGTTCCGCGCGATCGAACCGCCGATCCACCCAGCCGTACTGGGTGGCGTCGCCGTTGGCGTACTGCGGGATGGCGACCCGGATCGCGTCGTGTGCCCGGTTCGCCGGCACGCCGTAGGCGTAGCTGGGCAGGGTGTTCGGTGTGGCCGGGCGGGTCAGCGCCGGGAACCACACCTCACGGGCCCGTTGACCGGGCCGCAGCGTGCGCGGCGGGCCGAACATCGAGCCGGTGCCCTGGGTCGGCCCCACCGCGTCGACCACCACGCTGGTCTGCCACGCGACGCCATCGGTGCTGACGTGGTCCGTGCGTCGGTGCGGTTCGGTGACCATATGCAGGAAGGAGAAGGCGACGTTCACGCCGTCCGGGAAGCCGGCGCGGTTGTCTATCGCCTGCATGCGCGGGCCGTACCGGTGGTACTCGGTGTCCAAGGTGGCCAGCTTCAGGTCCTCCGCCTGGTAGTGCAGGTCGGCCGGGATCGCGCCGCGTTCGGTGAACAGCAGGTCGTAGCGGTAAGGCGAGCGGGCGATCCCGGTCAGTGTGATCGTCGCCGGACCGGTGGCCAGCCGCGTTCGCAGGCGCTGGCCGTCCTCGTACCCGATCGCGTACGACGGCATGGCGGCCCAGGGCCCGACGGCGAGGACAAAGCCGGGTTGGTCGGCGGCTAGGAGGACTACCCGGGCGCCCGCTGTCCCAGCCGCCCGCAGCTGGCCCTCTACCGCGTCCCACCCGGTGTAGCGGATGAGTACCGCCGCGTCCCGGGCGCCGGCCGCCGCCAACTCCCCGGCTGTGCCGCCGCCGCCGTCGACCAACGGCATGGTGTGCGTGCCGTCCAGCGCCGGCGCGCCGTCGAGCAGCCGCGGGTCATGCAGGGCGGCGCCGTCGGCGCCGTCGACCCGGGCGGTCAGTGGTGGCGCGTTCAGTTCCCAGCGGGTGAAGAAGTCGAACGTGCCGACCGACACCGGCCGGGTCGGCGTCGCGTAGGTGTGCCGGACCATTTCCGGGTTGTACGAGATGCCGGTCAGCAACGAACGGGTCGCGGTGGTTCGCTGCCAGGCCAGCCCGAGCCGGCTCATCGTGGTCGGATCGGGCGTGTCGACGACCAGTTCGCTGGCGGTACGGGCGTCGAAGTGCACGGTGCGATCGCCGTCGATGGTCAGCTCCGGGTCGCCGATCGCCGTGGCGTCCTTCGGCCAGTCGGCGACGTCGACGCTGGAGATGTAGTTCATCAACGCGTACCGGCCGGCCGGCAGTTCGACGGTGGCCGGAGTGCCACCGAAGAAGAAGCCGTAGTAGCTCTCGCCGGTGTCCAGGTTCCACAACTCCGCCCGGCTGTCGAAGCCGTGCGCCGCGACGCCGTCGCGGTCGACCGCCTCGATCGTGAGAGTGTGCGTCGGCGCCGTCACGTTGAACCCGATCGGGGTACGCACCTGCAGGTGCTCGCCCCGGGCGGTCAGGATGCCGGCGTACAGGTTGGCCGGAGTTGCCGTCGCATCCAGTCGGACGGTGGCCTGCGCACTGCCACCGGCCGGAACGGTCAGCTGGTTCGGAGTGACGGTAAGCACCGCCGGCTTGCCGGTCGCGCCGACGTCGTGCGCCTGCGCGTCGAGAGCGAGCGCGACCGGTCGCTTGCCGGTGTTGTGGTACGTGATGGTGGCGGTGCGATCGGGTGAGTGGGCCGTCAGCTTGCCGAACGAGATCGTCGCCTGGTCCACGCTGACCCGTTGGTCGAGCGCCGTCGGCACGTCAACCCGGCCGGCGCCCTGCTCCCATACCGGGACGTCTTGGGGGTCGGCGCCGCTCACCAGCGCCGCCTTCAGCCGGTCGGCTCGCCAGTCCGGGTGCTTCTGCGCGAGTAGCGCCGCCGCGCCGGACACGTGCGGTGCGGCCATCGACGTGCCCGACAACGAGGTGTACGACGCGTCGACGACTTCGCCCAGGCTGGGACCGGCGGCGCGGGCGGCGACGATGCCGACGCCGGGCGCAGTGATCTCCGGCTTGACCATGCCGTCGCCGAGCCGTGGTCCCCGGCTCGAAAAGTCGGCCAACTCGTCCTGTTTGGACACCGCGCCCACGGTGAGGGCGCTGCTCGCCGTACCGGGCGTGCCGATGGTCTGCACGTCGGGGCCGGAGTTGCCCGCGCTGACCACGAACAGCGCCCCCGAACTCGCGGTCAATGCGTCGACCGCCTCGGCGACCGGGTCCGGGCCCTCGTATGCCTGCGCGCCCAGGCTGACGTTGACCACCCGGGCCCCTTGGCCGACCGCCCACTCCATGCCCGCGATGACCCAGGACAGGTCGCCCGAGCCGCTCGTGTCGAGCACCTTGCCGACCAGCAGGTCCGCGCCGGGCGCGACGCCCTTGCCGCCGGGACGCCCGGCGGTGCCGCTGCCCGCGATGGTCGCGGCAACGTGCGTGCCGTGGCCGAACCGGTCGACCGGGTCGGATTCGGGGGTGAAGTTGGCCGCGCCCGCGATCCGGCCGGCGAGGTCGGGATGGGTGGGGTCGTACCCGGTGTCCAGCACCGCCACCTTGACGCCGGTGCCGTCGTAACCGGCGTGCCAGGCCGCGGGCGCGCCGATCTGCGGAACGCTGTCGGTCAGGTCGGCCCGCACCCGGCGGTCCAGCCAGATCTTCCCCACGCCGCCGGAAAGGGTGCGGGGACCGGCGGTGACGGCGTCCCAGAAGTCGTGGGCGCGGGACTTGTCCTCGGCCACGGCGACCGCGCCGATGCTGCGCAGTTCGCGCTTGCGGCTGGCTCCGGGCGGGGTCGGTGGAGCCGCGACCCGGGTTCCTGCCCGCGCTTTCGGCTGGGCTCCCGGCTGCGCTTTCGACCCGGCCGGCTCGCCGGTGATCAGCAGCGGCAGGGTCGATCGGACGCCGTCGGAATAGCCGCCCGCCACCAGGTCGGTGATGTTGAACAGGGCCTTGTCGACCTTGCCGGACGCTACGTACGGCAGGGCCTCGTTGGGCACCACGTAGACGTCCCCGTCGCGCTCGGACATCTGGAAGCCGTGCCGGCTTGGCGTACGGCTGTAGTCCACGGCGGCCACCTGCCGCCCGTCGGCGAACTCGGAGAGTTGGATCACGTCGCCGGTGACCAGCGTGACGGTGTGTACGGCCGCCGGGCCGCCAGACCGGGGTGGCGTGGCCGCGGCGGGCCACTGCTGAGCGGCGGTCGCGGGTGGGCTGGCGGCTGCCACCACGGCGACGGAAACGGTGACGGAAACGGCGACGGAAACGGCGGCGGCGAGAATGCGGCGAAGCGACCTGATCACGGATCTCCCTTGACGTGCCGGTCCGGCAGGAGGCAGCGTCACATCCGGCTGCGGTGCGGTAAAGGATCTAGGGCCAGCGCAGCTGCGCCATGACTCAAATGCGCCAGATTCAGAGGCGCGCCAGATTCAGATGCGCCAGATTCAGATGCGCCAGGAGGATGTCCGTGCTGAGGTCGGCCGGCCTGCGCCCGGCGGAGGAAGCGACCTACCTCGCTCTCGTCCGGCAGGGCACAGCGTCGGTTGCCCAGCTCGCCGACCGGACGAACCTGTCGGTGGCTCAGGTGCGCCGCGCCGTCACGGCCCTCGAACGCGAAGGTTTTGTCCACCGCACACCACCGCCGCAGGAGCGGATCGTGCCGGTGCCGCCCGAGTTGGCGGTCGAGCAGCTGATCCGGCGCCGGCAGGAAGAGCTGGAGCGGACCCGGGAGGCGGCACACCGGCTGGCCACCGAGGCACACAACCGGTCGAGCAACCGGCGGACCGAGGAGCTGATCGAGATCGTGTCCGGCCGGTCCGCCGTCGGCCGGGCGTTCGACCGGGTGCAGCGTACGGCCCGCCGGGAGGTGCGGGTCTTGGTGGCGCCACCGTACGCGGACCCCGCGGTCGTCAACCGCACCCAGTTGGACCGGGAGGCCGCGGGCGTGACCTACCGTGCCGTGTACGACTTCATCGCGCTGGACGACCCGGCGATCGCGCGCAATCTGACGACCCATGTCCGCTCGGGCGAGCACGCCCGGCTCGCCAGGTCGCTGCCGACCAAGCTCGCGGTTGCCGACCGGGAACTGGCTCTGCTGCCGTTGGCCTGGACCCCGTCGGCGCACGACGCGGCGCTCCTCGTACATCCATGCGGCCTGCTGGACGCGCTCGTCGCGCTCTTCGAGACCGTCTGGGCCCAGTCCACGCCGATGGCTATGACCGCCATAGCGATGACCGACGCGGCCGGACCGTCCGCGGAACCGGCGATCTCCGCCGAAGACCGGCACCTGTTGTCGCTGCTGGTCGCGGGCCTTACCGACGAGGCGGCCGCAGCCCGGCTCGGGGTCAGCCGGCGCACCGTCGTACGGCGCGTGCAGTACCTGATGGAACGCACCGGTTCGCGGTCGCGCATGCAGTTGGGCTGGCAGGCGCGCGAGCGCGGCTGGCTGTGACCGGGGAGACGGGAGTTCCCTCCGGCGGGGGAGATGGTTCGCCCCGGCGCGGGAGGTCAATGCCGCGCCCGCTCGCGATCGTGGCGGTAGGACAACCGCCGGATCGACGAGGAGCGATCATCATGAGTACGACAATCAACCCACCAGAGGTGGCCCCGGTCGAAGGAAGCCGGCGGTGGGACCGCATTGGCTATCTGGCCGCCACGTGGGCCGCCCTGTACGGGGTGCTGGCGCTGGTCTGGACGGCGACCGGCGACGGCTATCCCTTCGGGCCGAACGACGACCAGCGCATGGACACGCTGCTGCGCCTGCTGCCCGTCGACATCGGCGCGCCGCTGTTCGCCGCGGTCCTGCTGACCGGCGCCGTGGTGACGCTGGCGATGGCCGGCAAGCAGGCGGTGTTGCTTCGCGGGATTCCCAGGGCGGCCCTGCTCGCGTACGGCTGGCTGGTAGCGGCCGCCCTGCTTATCGTCGTGCCGGACATGGAGATCCTGGCGCTGGCCGGGTACGCCCCGATACTGATCATCGGTGCCCCGTTCGGGTGGCCGGACGTCGACTACGCGCAGGTATTCGATTGGAGCCTGATCAACAAGGGCCTGGCCGTGCTCGGCGGCGTACTCATCGCGGTCACGGTCCTCGGTTGGCAACGTCGCACCGCGGGCTCGGCGGCCTTGGCCGCGGCGGCCGCCCGGTGGGTCCGGTGGGGCCGGCGGGCGACGTACGTGGCCGCGGCGATCCCTGTGGTGTACGCGCTGACCCGGTTCGCCTGGGTCGCCGGCATCGCCCTGGGCCTGTCCAAGGAGACGCTCCGCGACCTGCGGGACAGCGACGCAGTCTGGGCCGGGGCGGGGCTGGGCGCGTTCGCGGTCGTCGGTGCGGTCCTGACCTTGGGCCTCATCCAGCGCTGGGGCGAGGTGTTTCCACGTTGGATGGTCGGGTTGGCCGGGCGGCCGGTGCCGGTCCTGCTGGCGGTCGTACCGGCGACCTTCGTGACGATCGCGGTCGCCGCGGCGGGGGTCTCGGCGGTGAGCTCGCCGAAGTTCCTGGATCTCGCCGGCGACCTGAATGCCGCTGCCCTACCGCTGATGCTCTGGCCGCTGTGGGCCGTGGCGCTGGGCACGGCGACGTTCGCCTACTACCTGCGCCGCCGTGGCGGCTTCCCCGGCCGAAGCTGAGCCTGCCCGGCCCTGGCCATACTGGTCAGCCCGGCCAGCCGGGGGTCGAGTGCACCGCGCCGAGCCGGTCGACCAGCAGTGCCTCGTAGCCGTCGACATCGGCCAACCAGGTCAGTGCCTGCGGCCCCCGCGCGACGGCCGCGGTGGCGTACACGTCCGCCCACATCAGGTCGGGGCCGACGACGGTGACGGCCCGTACGGCCGTGGCGGCCCGTCCGGCGTACGGATCGATGATGTGGGCCCCGCGGTGGGTCGCGCCGGAGGTGGCGACGGCGCCGCCCGCGCGGGCGATGATTCGCAGCACCCGTGCGGGGTTGGCGGGGTCTTCGATCCCGACGCGCCAGGGCGGTTGCCCGGCCGGCGCGTAGACCAAGACGTCACCGCCGGCGTTGATGCACCAGCTGGTTTCGACGAGGCCGGTCAGATGTCGGGCGGCGCGTTTCACGGCCCAGCCCTTCACG
This sequence comes from Micromonosporaceae bacterium, assembly GCA_036384155.1. Classification (GTDB taxonomy): domain Bacteria; phylum Actinomycetota; class Actinomycetes; order Mycobacteriales; family Micromonosporaceae; genus DASVMV01. The sequence continues at coordinate 10,576 of DASVMV010000331.1, read as the reverse complement.
AGGCCCGACGGGTCGTAGCGGAGCCGGTCGCCGCGCCGGTCAGGCAGGCGGCGGGCGTCGAACCAACCCTCGGTACGCAGCCGCGCCTGCTCGCAGAGTTCCATGACGACGGCAAGCGTCGGGTCCGCGTCCGCCAGCGGCAGGGCGCCGCGCTCCCAGCGCGAGAGGTCGCTGTCCTCCCGATAGGTGCTGAACACCCGGTCGGCGTGCCGGAGGTCGGCGAAGACCGCGGCGATCTGTCGCTCGACCCGCGACGATCCGAGAGCGGCACCGCGTAGGTGGATGCTGACCGGCAGGCCCATGATCTGCTCGACCCACGCCCGTCGGGGTATGGCGGCCGTTTCCGGCATGCGGGTGCTCATGATAGGCCCGGTCATGACAGGCCTGGTCATGACAAGTGCGCCGCGTCGATGGCCGCCTGCAGCGACTCGTGGTAACCGTCGCTGGTGACGGTGGCGCCGGAGACGGTGTCTATATCGGCGCTCTGCGCGTCGAGGGTTGCCTGCCGCAGGATCGGCAGGGCGTACGAGTTGATCTCCTCGTCCCGCGGGTTGCCGTTCGGATAGATGGGCACGGCCACGTTCGTGATCTTGCGGCTGGCCACCGTGATGGTGACCTGGATCGGCCCCCACCTGGTCCGCACGACCGAGCCGCGGTACGTCCCGTTGCCCTGCTGGCCGGTGGTCCCGCCGCCGACGGAACCGGCACCGTCGTCGCCGGAGGGGCCGCCGGTGACGGCGGGGCGCGGCACCGCCCCCGCGACCGGCGAGGACTCGGTTCCGCCGGTGCCCATCGTGCTGGTGTGGTAGCTGAACAGCAGCACCAGTGCGGCCACGGTCGACAGGAGCCACAGGGTGATTCGTCGCATCTCGGTAGTCCTCCGGGTTACGAGCGTTACCAGGCGAAGTGTTCGGAGTGGATCCGGTCGGCGGGTACGCCGGCCGCGCGAGCCGCGGTCCGAACGGCCTCGGTCCACGGGTCGGGTCCGCAGAGGTACAGGTGGTGGCGGGCGATTCCGGGCACGATCCGTCGGAGCCCGTCCACATCGCTCAGTTCGGCGGCCTGACGGGGCAGCCACGAGGGCCGCTCCGCGCGGGGTCCCAGGAGGTAGACGACCCGGACGCCCCGGTGTCTCGCCAACCAGTCCAGCTCCGAGCTGAACGCGATCTCCGTCTCGCTGCGCGCCCGGTAGACGAGCGTCGCGTCGCCGTACCGGTACGGCAGGTCCCACAGCAGGGCCAGCAGCGGCGTGATCCCGATGCCGCAGGCGAGCATGGTCACCGGCCCACCGCGGTACGCCTCGGCGGTCATCCGGCCGTACGGTCCCTCGAGGAGCACCGGCGTACCGGGTCGCAGCCCGGCGACCCGGCCGCTGCCGTCACCGAGGTCCTTCACGGTGATCCGCAGCAGGTCCGCGCGGGGCGGCCCGGACAGCGAGTACGGGTTGGCGCGCGACCAGCCCGGGCCGTCGAGGAAGCGCCAATGGAAGAACTGGCCGGCCCGCGCCGGGAGCCGGTCCAGGCGCCGCCCGCGCAGGTAGATCGAGGTGAGGCCCGGCCCCTCCGGTACGACGGAGGCGACCTGGAGGCGGTGCCGCCAGCTGCGCCAGGCCGGCAGGGCCAGCCGGTACACGAGCACGGCGCCAGCGCAGACCACGTACAGCGTCATCCAGTACGCCCGCGCGAGCGGCGAGCCGATGAAGTCCGCTCCGGTCCACAGCTGGTGGGGCAGGGCCAGGCCGACGCCGAGGTAGGCGTACAGGTGCAGCAGGTGCCACGACTCGTACCGGAGTCGCCGGCGCGCCGCCCGGAGCGAGGTGACCACGACCATCACCAGCAGCACGGAGGCGGCGGCGGCCAGCAGCATGCCGGGGTACGACACGACGAGGTCCCAGAACTGGACCAGCACATGTGTTCGCGTCGGGCCGGCATAGCCCATCGTGATCAGCAGAATGTGGGCCAGCATGAGGTGGAACGACGTGAACCCGACCCACCGGTGCCAGCGGGCGAGCCGGTCCTGGCCGAAGGCCCGTTCCACGAGCGGGACCCGGGCCAGCAGCAGCACCTGGAGCAGCATGAGGTCGGCGGCCCACAGACCGCTCAGCCGGCCGATGGCCGAAACGGCGGTCCAGCCGGCCGCGACGCTTTGCTGGACTCCGCCGTTGCCGACCCACAGTGCCGTGACGACGACCAGGCTCAGCCCCGCGCCGAAGCCGGCCGCGTCCGCCCACCACCGAGGTGTGGCCGCCGGCCGGCGAACCGGCCGGTGCGCGGGTGTAGTGCGCGGCTGGGCGGTCGGAGGCATGGCGGTCGGAGGCATGGCGGTCGGCAATGCGCCTGTCGTCGTCATGGCCCCATGCTTGCCACCGCGGATCGGTAGCCGCTTGGTCCTTCCTATGCGTCAGCTGTGAGTTCGGTCGGGCCAGTCGGCGAGCAGCTTCTCGACGCGGGGGCGGATTTCGTCGCGCACGGTGCGTACGACCTCGAGCGGCTGCCCGGCCGGGTCGGTGAGCGTCCAGTCTTCGTAGCGGTGGGTCTGTCGGTCATGGCTGGCTCCCCGGTGTATTGGTTCCCGGTGTATTGGTTCCCCGTGTGTTGGCTCCCCCGTGTGTTGGCTCCCGGATCAGGTGATGGTGGGGCTGCGCCGCTCGATGAGCACGACGTCGCGCCAGACGCCGTGATGCCGGCCGATGTGCCGCCGCGTGCCGACGATCCGGAAACCGCACGCGGCATGCAGCGCGAGACTGGCTGTGTTCTCCGGGAAGACTCCGGACTGAATCGTCCAGATCCCGGCGTTCTCGGTGGACGTGACCAGGGCCTCGAGGAGGGCCCGGCCGACGCCGTGTCCCTGGGCATCCGGGTGCACGTAGACCGAGTGCTCGACCACCCCGGCGTATACGCACCGGTCGGAGACCGCGCTGCAGGCCACCCAGCCGATCACCCGGTCCGCTGGGTCGACGGCGACGAATCGGTGCTCGGGCAGCCGGCTGGCGGCGAACTGCGCCCAGCTGGGCGGCGCGGTCTCGAAGGTGGCCTGGCCGGTGGCGATGCCCAGGCGGTAGATCTCCAGTACCGCCTCGGCGTGCTGGTCGGTCATGGACGCGAGGGCGATGCCGTTGGCAACGGGCGGCGTCGGCGTACGTCTCGACCTGCTCATCGATGTACCGGCTCCTCGCGCCGCTGGCAGGCCACCAGGCCGGCCTCGCGCAGCACCCGCAGGTGGTGGGAGATCGTCGGCTCGGTCAGGGTGAACGCGTCGGCCAAGTCGCAGACGCAGGCCTCCCCACCGGCGCGGGCGGCGATCAGCGAGAGCAGCCGCAGTCGTACCGGGTCTCCGAGGGCCTTGAAGTCACGCGCGAGGCTGGCGGCCGACTCCTCGGCCAATTCCTCGGTGATCATCGGCGTGCAGCATGCCGCATCGTTCAGGACCGGCAGCTCTTGTCTCGGCACCCGTCTAGCTTGACAGGCCTTTAGGCAGCTCGTTTGGGCAGCGGGGCGATCCGGGCGAACAGCTGCTCCTGCCGCCGAGGTTCGGGCACTCGAAGGTGCCGCGAGCTAGCGTGTGTCAGGTGACGCAGACCTTCCCCGAACGCCCGGCTGACCTCCCCACGACGCTCGGTGAGTTGCGCGCCGCCGAGCACCGTTACCCCGCGGCCAGGTACCGGACGGTCAAGCGGGAGCTGCGCGACAACCTGGTGGCGCGGATGCGCTCCGGCGAGGAGCGGTTTCCCGGCATCGTCGGCTACGACGACACCGTGCTGCCGGAGGTCGAGCGGGCGCTGCTCGCCGGGCACGACATGGTGCTGCTCGGCGAGCGCGGCCAGGGCAAGACCCGACTCATCCGGGCGCTGGGCCAACTGCTCGACGAGTGGACACCGGTGATCGCCGGATCGGAGCTCAACGAGCACCCGATGCACCCGATCACACCGGCGTCCCGCCGCACCGTCGCCGAGGCCGGCGACGACCTGCCGGTGGCCTGGCTGCACCGCTCGATGCGGTACGGCGAGAAGCTGGCGACGCCGGACACCAGCGTTGGCGATCTGATCGGCGACGTCGATCCGATCCGGGTGGCCCAGGGCCGCACCCTCGGCGATCCGGAGACCATTCATTTCGGCTTGGTGCCGCGGACCAACCGGGGGATCTTCGCGGTCAACGAGCTGCCCGACCTGGCCGAGCGGATCCAGGTGGCGTTGCTCAACGTGCTGGAGGAACGGGACATCCAGGTGCGCGGGTACCAGCTGCGGCTGCCGCTGGACCTGCTGCTGGTGGCCAGCGCAAACCCGGAGGACTACACCAACCGGGGCCGGATCATCACCCCACTCAAGGACCGGTTCGGTGCCGAGATCCGCACGCATTATCCGCTCGACCTCGACCTGGAGCTCGATCTGATCCGGCAGGAGGCGGCGCTCGCGGCCACCGTCCCGGACCACGTGCTCGAGGTGCTGGCCCGGTTCGCCCGGGCGGTGCGCGAGTCGCCGGCGGTCGACGCGCGGTCGGGTGTTTCGGCCCGCTTCGCCATCGCCGCCGCGGAGACCGTGGCCGCCGCGGCGCTCCGCCGGGCCGCGCTGGTCGGCCAGGGCGGAAGCGAGGGCGGTGACGAGCGCGACCCGGTGGCCCGGGTCGGCGACGCGGTGTCGGTTACCAGCACGCTGCGCGGCAAGGTCGAGTTCGAGAGCGGCGAGGAGGGGCGCGAGATCGAGATCCTCGCCCACCTGCTGCGTACGGCCACCGCCGACGCCTTCCGCGCCCGCCTGGCGGGGCTGGATCTGTCCGGTTTCACTGCGCTGGTCGCCGACGGGGCCGTGATCGAGACCGGTGAGCTGGTCGGCTCGGCCGACCTGCTGCGCCAGGTGGGCACGGTGCCCGGCCTGGCGAAGGCCCTCGATCGGCTGGGCCTGGGCGACGCGCCGACGCCGGCCGAGGCGGCCGCCGGCGTGGAATTCGTCCTCGAAGGCCTGCACCTGACCCGCCGGTTGGCCAAGGACACCACCGACGACGGCCGTATCCGGTACGGCGGCCGCGATACCGGCCGCGATGCCGGCCGCGATGCCGGCCGCGAGCCCGGCGGCGGGCGCTGACCGTGCCCGGCGGCAACCGGTTCGGCAACCATTTCAGGTACGGTGCGTGGCGGGACGGACCGGACCCGCTGGCGCCGCCGTACGACGTACGGGCCGCGGTCGACTCGGTCGGCGCGGAGGTGTTGGCCGGGGGGAGCCTGCGCGCGGCGCTGCGGAACCTGCTGCGCCGCGGCCCGGACGGCCGGCGCGGCCTGGACGACCTGTCCGCGCGGGCCCGGCGGCTGCGCCGGGAGGCGATGCGCCGCGGCGAGCTCGACGGCGCGGTGACCCGCGCGCAGGCCCTGCTCGACCAGGCGCTCGCCGCCGAACGCGACGAGCTGCGCGGCCGCGATGACGAGGCGGCCCGGTTCGCGGAGGCGACGCTCGACAGCCTGCCCCGGTCGAGCGCCCGGGCGGTGGAGGAGCTGTCCGAGTACGACTGGGCCAGCCCCGAGGCGCGGCAGCTCTACCAGCAGATCCTCGACGGGCTGCGGCGCGACGTCCTGGACCAGCGGTTCGCCGGCATGCGACAAGCATTGACCGCGGCCGCCAACGACCCGGCGGCACAGCAGCGGATCGCCGAGATGCTGCGCGACCTCAACGACCTGCTGGCCCGGCACGCCCGCGGCGAGGACACGACCGACCAGTTCGCCGAGTTCATGCGCCGGCATGGCGAGTTCTTCCCGGAAAAGCCCGGCTCGGTCGACGAACTGGTCGACACGCTGGCCCGGCGGGCAGCGGCGGGCCAGCGGCTGATGAACTCGCTGTCGCCGCAGCAGCGTGAGGAACTGTCCCAGCTGATCGCGCAGGCGCTCGGCAACGGGGGCCTCGCCGGCGAAATGGCCGCGCTCACCGAAAGCCTGCGGGCGCTGCGGCCGGACCTGCCCTGGCAGCGGCGCGACCGGGTACGCGGGGAGCAGCCGCTCGGCTACGGCGAGGCGGCCGGCGCGCTGGAGGAGATCGCGGAGCTGGACGACCTGCTCGACCAGCTGGGCCAGGAGCATCCCGGGGCGACGCTCGACGACGTCGATGTGGAGGCGGTGCAGCGGACGCTCGGTCGGGCGGCCGCCGACGACGTACGGCGGTTGCAGGAACTGGAGCGCGAGTTGCGTCGCCAGGGCTGGGTGACGCGCGGCGCGGACGGGCTGACGCTGAGCCCGAAGGCGCTGCGCCGGCTGGCCGGTACGGCGCTGCGCCGGGTGTTCGGCGACCTGGCCGGCGGCCGGCGGGGCCAGCACGACCTGCATTCCGCCGGCGCCGCCGGTGAGATCACCGGGGCGTCCCGGCCCTGGGAGTACGGCGACGAGCAGCCGCTCGACGTCGTCCGTACGGTGGCCCGGGCGGTGGCGCGAACGGCAGGGCGTACCGGTCCCCGGGTTCCGGTGGAGCTGGCGGTCGAGGACTTCGAGGTGGTGGAAACCGAGCGGCGGGCGTCGGCCGCCATCGCGCTCTGTGTCGACCTGTCGTTCTCGATGATCTCCGAGGGGCGGTGGGGCCCCATGAAGCAGACCGCGCTGGCCCTCTCGCACCTGGTGGCCACCCAGTTTCCGCAGGACGCCCTGCAGATTATCGGCTTCGGCCAGACCGCCATGCCGCTGTCGCAGCACGAACTGGCGGCCATCGAGCCCGACCTGGTGCAGGGCACCAACCTGCAGCACGCGCTGCGGCTGGCCGGGCGGCATCTGCGCCGGCACTCGGACGCCGAGCCGGTAGTGCTGGTGGTGACCGACGGGGAGCCGACCGCTCACCTTGATCCCGACGACGGCCAGCCGTTCTTCCACTGGCCCCCGCTGCGGGAGACGATCGAGGCCACCGTGGTCGAGGTGGACCACCTCACTCGCTACGGCGCCACGATCAACGTGTTCATGCTCGGCGAGGATCCGGGCCTGCGGCGGTTCGTTGACGCGGTGGCCCGGCGCTGCGGCGGTCGCGTGTTCACCCCCGACCCCGCAGACCTGAGCCGGTACGTCGTGGCGGACTACCTGCGCGCCCGCCGCGGCCGCCGCGCTCGCTGAGGCTCGCGCTCGCTGAGGCTCGCGCTCGCTGAGGCTCGCGTTTCGCTGAGGGCTCGGGCGCTGAAGGGCCGCGTTTCGCTGATCGCGGCTCGTAAACTCGCGGCATGGATGCGGCTGAGCTCCGCGGGGCGTACGACGTGCTGCTGTCCGAGGCCGAGGCGGGCGGGTTCGGGCCGCCGCCTGAGGGGGAGTGGACCGCCGACCAGGTCATGGCACACATCGCGGCCAACGATGAATTGCTGATCGAGACGACTGAGGCGGTAATCGCCGGCTCGCCGTACGTCTGCTACGACCACAACTCGATCCACCGCCCGCAGCTCGACGCGCTGGTTGCCGAGTGCGGCGGGATGGCCGAGCTGGTGGCGCGGGTGCGGGATAGCAGCGCCCGGGTGTGCGACGTCGTCGGCCGGCTCGGCGGGCGCAGCGCGACGGCGGTCGACACGAACATCCGCGACGGCGACGAGATCGTCGTCAACGAGCCGCTGCCGTGGGGCCGGACCATCGACATCCACGGCCGGGTGCACCTACCCCGGCACACCGCGCAGCTACGCGCCCTGCGACCCGCCGGCGCCGCGCCCTCCGGCTGATCCATGCCGATGGTCTGCGTCGAGTAATCTTCGGTCCGGCCGGAAGGCCCTGGTCGGGATCAGCATCGTCGGTGGTAGGTGCTGCGGCGGGCCTGTTGTCGCGGGTCTATCCACGCCGGTGGCACGAACTCGGGGTGCCCGTCAGCGGCGATACGGACCTGCCAGCCGTCGTGGTGGACGACCCGGTGGTGGCGCGCGCACAAGAGCACACCGTTCTCGACGGCGGTCCTGCCGCCGGCTGACCAGTGAGTCACATGATGTCCCGCGCACCACCTTGGCGGCCGGTCACAGCCGGGGAAGGCGCAGCCTCCGTCCCGGAGGACGAGGGCGCGCCGAATCGGTCCGGTGAACAGCCGTCGCTGCCGGCCGACGTCCAGCACCTGGCCGGTGCCGCCGAGCACGGCGGGCAGGATCTGCGCGTCGCACGCGAGCCGGCGTACGGTCTCGGCGGACAGCGCCTGACCGGCGTCAAGGATGCCGGCGTCGAGCTGCCCCACCAGTGCGTCGAAGCTGGTCGTGACCACCACCTGGGTGGCCTCGCTGCCATTGTCCGGCAGGTCGCCGGTGCGCAACGCGAGGCGGCAGACGTCGGCCAAGGCGTCGTGCCGGCGCTGACCGGGTGTGCGGTCGTCGTCCTGCCCGTGCGGCCTGGTGAGTGGGTCGAGCACGGTGCGCAGGAGAGCGCTGGTTTCGACGTCGAGGAGACCGGTCAGTCGTACCCGTCCGTCCTGTGTGGAGAGGTTGAGGTAACGGTCCCGGTGGTCGCGTTTCTCCGCCGCCTCCAGCGCGCGCCGCTGAGCGTCGTCGGCGATCTGCGGTGCCACGTGGTCCAGGATTCGATGGCTCAGCCTGCGCAGGCCGTCCGGATCGAACTCGCCGGCCCAGTCCAGCAGCAGCCCGACCGCCTTGTCCGCCGCCGCCGCACCCGCCTCCCGGTGCACCGTCTCCACCGCCGTAGCGATGACCCGGGCCTGCTCCACGCTCACCGCGCCGGCGGCGACCGCCTCCCGCACCGCTTCCGGCCCAGCGTCCAACCGGTGCGCGTCGCCCACCAGCAGCCGGGCTGCGCCGGGTGAGAGGCGCAGACGGTTGCGCAGCCACGCCGCCGTGCCCGTCGCCCCCTGCTCCCGGGCCAGGCCGGAGCCGTCGACCTCACGCACGAGGCCCAGCACCAGTGCGGCCACCTTCTGCTGCACCGCGACCGCGGCGTCCAGCGCGTCGACCAGATCCTGCCCGCGCAGGCTCCACGCCGGCACGGCAACGCAGGCGTCGACCGCCTCATGCACCCGCGCCAGATCCGCCCGCATACCCGCAGATTAGAACAGCCGTACGACAAAATGGCGCTATGATCACCGAGTCGGGTTTCGCGGTTACGCGGCTGCCTGCGCCCAGGCCAGTTGGACGGCCCGGATGTCGTCGGCGGTCGGCTGGCCAGGTACTTCGGCTTGATATTGGGCGGCGATCAGGACCCTCCGTAGCTTGACGATCATGTCGAGGTAGGACGGGTGTCTCTTGGTGGTGTAACCAGGGCGCACGGTTACGGCGGTCGCGGACGACGTTCGGGTGGTGGCCGGTGAGGTGGTACCAGACGACCACGATGCTTTGGGTGTAAAGCCCGAACGGCACGGTCCGTTCGACGGCCCTGCGGCTGCGGTTGCGGGCCTCGCCGACGCCGGTGATCTGTTTGGCGTCTTCGAAGGCGACCTCGATGGCCCAGCGGGCGGCGTAGCGTTCCACGATCGTCGCGGCCGGGGTGGCCAGGTCGGTGGTGACCAGGGCGAGGCTGGGCTTACCGGGTTCGGCGATGACCAGCACTCGCACCGGGCGGGCGCGTTGCGACACAGCGTCAGAGCTATGTGGCTTTGGTGCACCGGACCACGAGGAAAACCGGGAACCGAGCGGCCTCGTGTCGGTCAGTCCCATTCCATTCGACTGGCGGCACTGGTTCGCTCATCCGGGTCACCGGCAGCCCGTGCCGCGCCAGGCTGTTGACGTAGCTGGACAGCATGCGATGGTTGGCACCGACCTGGCGGCGCAGCGTGGAGGCTGCCCCATCGGCGATCCAGAAGCCCTCATCGTGGTATCGGCCACCACTCGGCCACGCACCCGATACCGGCCCTGCACCAGGGAAGCAGGGGTGAAGAATCGAGAAGACAAACGAGCCGCCCGAGCGCAGCACACGGTGCACAGTGGCAAGGGCGCCGTCGAGGTCGTCGATGTCGGCCAAGCCGTGATTACACACCACCACATCGACTGCCGCGTCAGGCACCGCGGGGACATCAGCCACGTCCGCGTGCAGGTATCGGACTTCCAGCGGGTCGGCGGCCTCGATCGCTTCGGCCTTGTCTAGCAAGGCCCGGGACAGGTCAACGCCGGTAACCGTGGCGCCGCGGCGAGCCAGTTCCCGGCTGACGCGCCCGTGGCCGCAGGCAATGTCGAGGACGTTCAGGCCAGCCGGTGGGCCGAGCAGCTCCAGCAAGGCGGCAACCGCCGGATCGGCGGGGTCAGAGAATCCCGCATCATAGAAGTCCGCGACCGCGTCGTACCGAGCTGGACCCACGCCATCGACCCTATCGAGGTCTACCAGTTCCACCCACGTGGTAACTGCTCGCAGTGCGACTCGACCAACCGAGACCCGACAAGCCCGCGGCGAAACGATCAAGCGGGCGAGCGGCGCACCCAGAGCCGATCACAACCGAACGTCTGTTCGGACACAATCGCGAAAGTCGAGTCACCGATGCGACTGCGCCATTCAGATCGCGACTTGGCCGGTCCCCGCGGCCACCGAGTCGTCGTGCCGGATGGGGCGGCGGAAGGTGCGCCGGTAGGCGATCGGTGAGACGCCGATCCGCGCCTGCAACTGCTGGCGTAGCGCGGCCGCGGTGCCGAACCCGCTGCGCCGGGCCACCTGGTCGACG
>DASVMV010000330.1:0-2939 GCA_036384155.1 Micromonosporaceae bacterium | reverse complement strand
CGCCTCCCGGCTCGGGGCGCCTCCCGGCTCGGGGCGCCTCCCGGCTCGGGGCGCCTCCCGGCTCGGGGCGCCTCCCGGCTCGGGGCGCCGGAGACGAAGTCTCCCGCACGGTAAATTGCCCACATGACGGAGGGTGTCCGGCTCGATCATTGTGTCATCGCGGTGAGCGACTGGGACCAAAGCATGGCCTTCTACCGGGATGTCCTCGGCGCCCAGGTCGTCAACCACCCGGATGGCCGGGTCGCGTTCCGGTTCGGTGACCAGCAGCTGAACGTGCACGGCCCGGGCGTCGACGTCGGTCCGCTCGTCGCCAGCCCGCCCGTGGCGCCCGGCGGGAGCGACCTCTGCTTCGTCTGGCCGGGCACGGTGGAGGCCGCTCTCCTGCATCTTGACCAGCGGGGAGTGGTCCTGCAGGAGGGACCGGTGCCGCGCGAGGGTGGTCGCGGCCGCGGCACCAGCATCTACTTCCGTGACCCGGACGGGTCGCTCCTGGAGCTGATCGTCTATCCGTGACGACCGGCGTCAGGCCGTCTCACCGGGCGCGAGCCAGCTGTAGCCCACGGTCTGCTCCGCCAGCCAGCCGTTGACGCTGGTCAGCCCGCGGTAGTTGATCTGGGCATCGTGGATCCCCTACGTCCGGGCCGCATCCACAGCGCGGACGAACTCGATGACCTCGGCGAGCTTGAGCCACGATGCCTGCACCGGTGCGAGGAGCGTCTCGACGGGCTCGCGCGGTCGGTGTAGCGAATCGCCGGGGTGGTAGAGCCGACCCTCGACGAGGTAACCGACGTTCGCGCAACTGGGCTCGCCGCCGTAGATGGTGGCATGCCGGCCGCCGAACGCCCATAAGGCGAAACCGGCGGCGGTGAATTCCTGGCCCGGTTGGACGGTGTGCAGGTCGAGCGCCGGTGCCGGGGAAAGGTTGGCGCCCGCCGGTACGAATACGGGGGCGCCCAGACCAGCCAGCCGCAGTACGTCGATGTGGTCGACGTGCTCGTGAGTGACCAGGACCGCGTCGGCTCCGGCGAGCGCGCGCGGCTCGCTCCAGATGCCGGGATCGATGACCAGCACGCGTCCGTCCTGCTCGATGCGGATACAGGAGTGGGTGTACTTCGTGAGGCGCATGTCAGGCCGGCTCGTCGCCCGCTGCCGCCTCCAGCATCGACCGCGGAACCGGCACGCTCTCGAACCGCACGTTGCCTTCGGGAACCATCCAGGTCATCACCTGTACGGCAAGACGGCCGGCCCGCACCGACGGGTCGTTGGAGTAGAGCTCACGCGCCATTTCCGGGTCGACGTTGAGTACGCAGAAGCCGCGCAGCCGCTCGTCGTCCTGGCCGAGGAGCGGACCGGCCGCAATGACGTGACCCTGCTCGACCAGCCCGGCCTGATGCGCCAGGTGGGCGTCCTGGAGCCGGTCCAGGGCCTCCTCAGGAAGATCCGGCGCGTCCGGCGGGCGTACGAGCAGCACCACGGTGTGGTGATCGAATCGCATGGCCTCAGCCTAGGGCCGCGCCGCCGGGCTGGCGCGCGCGTCGTTCATGGTGGCGCCCTGTTGTGGTGGCGCCTCGTGCCCCCGCTGTTCCCAAGATCTCGCTCTTTCCAGGAAAGAGTGGTCTCACCGTTGACGGACCCATCTCCTTCCAGGAAGGAGCGCGATCTTGAGGTCTCATTCACCGCCCCCGGCGGCTTCGCAGCGCAGCCCGGACCTCGGCGACGAAACCGTCGAAGTCGTCGCGCAGTCGGCGCGCGGTTACATGCAGCACGAGCCAGTCCTCGCCCAGGAGTCGGTTAAGCCGCTGCCGGTCGCGGTGGAACTGGTCGGGATCGTCGTGCCAGAGTCCGTCGTACTCGACGGCAATCTTCAAGTCGGGCCAGGCGAGGTCCAGCCGGGCGACGAAGCGGCCGTTGGCGGTAACGACATACTGAGTTCGCGGGCGGGGCAGGCCGGCGAGCACCAGACGCACCCGAACCCGGGTCTCCTGCGGCGACTCGGCGCCTGGATCGGCGAGGTTCACCGCCCGGAGCATCGGTCGCCAGCCGCGGTCCCCAACGCGGCGCAGGGCGTACTCCCGCAGGTCTTCGATGGTGGTCACCCTGCGGGCGAGCAGCGAGTCGAAGACGACGACCGCGTCCACGACGTCGAGCCACCGGGCCAGGTCCCAACAGGTGCGTTGCGGGGTGGTCACGGTGATGTCGTCCAGCTGAACGACGTCGTCGCTACCCAAGGCCGTCACGTGCACCCGCAGGCCGGCTGCCGGGCCAACGCGAGTGCCCACCGGTACGAGGACGTCGATAGGCTCGGTTTCGGTTGCGGCGACAGCTCCGTAGAGGGCGGCGGCTGCCCGGCCGGCGATGGCAACCCCCGGTGGGACCATCCAGCGGGTGAGACAGAGCAGCGGGTGCGGTGCGAGATGCGCAGCTGCGCGTCGGCGTAGATGTCCCGGAACAGTGGGCGCCACGCCTGGCTGCGAAGGTCGCTCTTGGTGAGCAGGCCGCGCGCGACAGCTCGGGAGCCGCGGAATATCTTGCCGCGCAACTCCGGCGGACGGCGAGCGGGCGTTGGCACGCGGGAAGCGTGACCCAGCGCAGGCCGCTGCGTAACCCCCTGTGGAAGACGCCGGGCGGGACTGTGGACAACGGCACCCGGGGTACCGGCAAACTCGGCTCAAGAGCCGGCTCCTGGAAGGAGCGCGATCTTGAAGGGCGAGGCCGTGAAGGGGAAGGGCTGCGGGGGCGCGGCGGAGCGGGGCGCGGCGGAGCGGAACGGGCGTCAGGCCGGGGTGGACCAGATCGCCGAAAAGCCGGCGGCCTCGCCGGCCAGCCAGCGCTCGACGTGGTCGGCCCTGACCGCCGGGTCCGGCCGGTGGACCACTCCTCGGCGTACGTCGACCAGGACCGGCTCGGCGCCGGGCAGGATCTGATCCATGTGTCGGGCC
>DASVMV010000329.1:0-4584 GCA_036384155.1 Micromonosporaceae bacterium | reverse complement strand
ATGCCGGTGCCGATCGCGACGAACAGGACGTGCCGGCTGCCCCGCGCCGCGCCGAGCCGGGCCTCGGCCAACCCGCCCGCCCGTACGTCATGCCCGAGAGCGGTCGGCAGGCGCAGGTTGGCAGCCACCAGGTCGCGCAGCGGTACGTCCCGAAAGCCCAGGTTCGCCGACCACGCCGCGATACCGGCGGCCTCGTCGACCACGCCGGGTACGGCGAGGCCGGCCGCCACCGGGGTCAGACCGTCAGTGCGCGCCTTGGCGGCCAGCGCCCCGGCGATCTCGACGATGGTGGCTACGACCGCCTCCGGCCCGTCGCCGGCCCGGGTGGGGTGCCGTTCGGCCTGGTGCATCCGCCCGTCCGGCAGCACGACACCGGATTTGACGGTGGTGCCGCCGATGTCGAGCGCGACGACCGAGGGCCTCACGGGAGCACCACGGAGCGGCTCAGGTGCCGGGGCGCGTCGGGGTCCATCCCGCGGGCTCCGGCCAGCGCCACCGCGAACCGCTGGGCGAGGATCAGGTCGGCCATCGGGTCGAGTGCGGTACGCCCGGCGGCCCAGGTGCCGAGGGTGCCGTACGCGCCGTGGGTGCGGCAGTGGACGAAGGCGGCACCGGTGGCCAGCACCTCGTCGCACAGCCCGCCGGGTACCGGCCCGAACGCCCACACCAGGCGGCCCGGCCCGGCGACGGCGATCGGCCCGTGGCGGTAGTCCATGGCCGGGTGCGCCTCGGCCCAGAACGTCGCCGCCTCGCGGCACTTGAGCGCCGCCTCCTGAGCGAGGCCGACGGTCCAGCCGCGACCGAGAAAGCTGACCTGCTCGACGCGGGCCGGGTCGACCGGAAGCGGTGCGCGTACGGCAACCTCGGCGTCGGTCGCCAGGGCGGGTACGTCCTGGCCGAGATGGGCGCGCAGCAGCGCCAGGGCACTCGTGGCGAACCGGGTCTGCACCACGGACCGCTCGTCCGCGAACGGCAGCGGGACGGCGTCAGCGGCCAGGTCGACGGCGGGGGTGTCGGGGTCGCCGACGACGACGGTCGCGGGCCGCCGGCCGCGTAGGGCGTCGAGCACCTCGAGGACCTCGGTCGTGGTGCCGGAGCGGGTGAGCGCCAGCACCCGGTCGTACGGCCGGTCGACGGGGAACTCGGAGGCCTGGAAGGCGTCGGTCTCGCCAAGGCCGGCGCGCTCGCGCAGCCCGGCGTATGCCATGCCCATGAACCAACTCGTGCCGCAACCGACGACGGCGACCCGTTCGCCGGGCCGGGGAAGGCCCGCGGCATCGGCCGCTACGACGGCGGCCTCCCGCCAACAGTCCGGCTGGCTGCTGATCTCCGCGTCGATGAACGACATCGGTTCCTCCCTCAGCCTGCGCGATATCGCTCGAACGGGTGCTCTTTCGCGCGCCATTGTGCGCAAGCCGGCCGAACCTCGCAATAGGTCTCTGGATCGCGCAGATCAGGGTTTTGCATTGGATAGTTTTGCGCACTATCGTGCACGCCATCACTCACCGTACGTGCATGGAGGCCCGCGGTGGACCGGTACGCCCGATGGAACGCCCTGCTGGAGCTGCTTACGGAGAGCGGCCGGGTGACCGTCGAGGACGCTGCGTCCCGCCTCGCAGTCTCCCAGGCCACCATCCGGCGGGACTTCGACCAGCTCGCCCAGCAGCAGATGATCACACGTACCCGCGGCGGGGCGGTCGCCAACGGGGTGTCGTACGACCTGCCGCTGCGCTACAAGACGGCCAAGCACTCCGCCGAGAAGCAGCGGATCGGCACCGCCGCCGCGGCACTGGTGTCGCCCGGCATGGTGGTCGGCCTCAACGGGGGCACCACGACCACCGAAGTCGCCCGGGCGCTGGCCGTGCGTCCCGACCTCAACGCCAACTCCGACGGGGCACAGCTCACGGTGGTCACCAATGCCCTGAACATCGCCAACGAGCTGCTGGTGCGGTCCCGCATGAAGATCGTCGTCGCCGGCGGGGTGGTCCGGCCGCAGTCCTTCGAGCTGGTAGGCCCGCTCGGCGGGGCGTTGATGCGCGAGGTGACGCTGGATATCGCGCTGCTCGGCGTGGACGCGATCGACTCCCAGCTCGGCGCGGCGGCGCATCACGAGGGTGAGGCGGCCATGAACAACCTGATGGTGGCCCGGGCCAAGCGGGTGGTCATCATCGCCGACTCGTCCAAGCTGGGCGGCCACGCCTTCGCCCGGATCTGCCCAGTCGAGCGGGTGGAGACGCTGGTGACCGATGCCGCGGCCGAACCGGCCGTGGTAGCTGCCTTCCGCGCGGCGGGCGTACACGTGATCTGCGCCTGACGTATCGTTCCGCCATTCACATCGGACCGGCGGCCCCGCACAGCGGGACACCGGCTGCGGAGCGGGGGCTCGATGGGCGTCGTCCTGGAGATCGAGGGGTTACGCAAGACGTACCGGAGCCGGCGTCGCGGTTCCCGGCGGGCCCTCGACGGCTTCGACATGCGGGTCGACGCGGGACAGATCCACGGCTTCCTCGGCCCGAACGGCTCCGGTAAGACCACGACGCTGCGGACGCTGCTCGGCCTGATCCGTCCCAACGGCGGGCGGATGGCGATGCTCGGCCAGGAGGTGCCGGCGGCGCTGCCGGCGGTCGTCGGTCGGGTCGGGGCGATCGTGGAGAGCCCGCAGTTCTTTCCGAACTTCTCGGCGAAGGACACGCTTTCGCTGCTGGCCGGTGCCGGGCGGGTGCCGCAGCACCGGGTGCTGGAGGTGCTGGAGCTGGTCGGCCTGCGCGAGCGGGCCAGAGACCGGGTCAAGACGTACTCGCTGGGCATGAAGCAGCGGCTCGCGGTCGCGTCGGCGCTGCTCAAGCGGCCGGAGTTGCTGATCCTCGACGAGCCGGCAAATGGCCTCGACCCGGGCGGCATCCGGGAGATGCGCGATCTGATGCGCAACCTCGCGGACTCGGGGATGACCGTGGTGCTCTCCAGCCACATCCTCGGCGAGGTCCAGGTGATCTGCGACTCGGTCACCATCATCTCGCTCGGCCGCCGGGTGGCGGCAGGGCCGGTCGGCGAGGTGCTGGCCCAGCACTCCGGCAGCGGACACCGGGTACGCCTCGACGCCGTCGCCGACCTGCCCATCGCCGCGGACGCGTTGCGGGAGACGGGTTGTGAGGTGGCCACGCATGAGGACCACCTCATCGTCTCCGGCGTTGAACGACCCGCGACCGTCACCCGCACGCTCGCCGAGCGCGGACTGTACGTCAGCGAACTGGCGCCGGTCACCGCCGACCTGGAGAGCGTGTTCCTCGAACTAACCGCCACCGCCCCGGTGCCCGGTCAGCACCGCCAGGTCGACGAGTCCGCCGTCCTGGCGCCGGCGCTCGAGAAGGGGGCGCAGGCATGAACCTGTTCCGTACCGAACTACGGCGGCTGGCCAAACGGCGCTTCGTGCGCTACATGGTCCTGGTCGGGCTGCTGGTGCTCGTCGCGATCGCCGGCGGCACGTACCTCACCAACCAGAAGATCGGCCCGGCACAGATCGCCGCGGCCGAACGGGCGGCCGATCGCGACTACCAGCAACAGGTCATGTTCGTCGAGCAACACCGGCGGGAATGCGAGCGGATCCAGGCCAACGGCACCGCGGAGGAGAAGGCCAACATTCCGGCGGACTGCTCGGTGATCCAGCCGCCGCCCCGCGAGGCCATCGATCCGCAGTGGCACATGGCGGCGACGTTCGAGTTCCGCAAGGAGTTCGAGCCGATGATCACCGCGTTCGCCGCCATCCTTGCGCTCGTGGCGTTCGCTGCCGGCGCGTCCTTCGTCGGAGCGGAATGGAACACCGGGGGGATGATGAACCTGCTGCTCTGGCGCCCCCGGCGGCTGCACGTGCTCGGCACCAAGCTGGCCGCCCTGCTGGCCGGTCTGGTCGGGCTGTTCCTGCTGTCCGCTGCCGCCTACACCGCGGCGTTCTGGGCGGTGGGCAGGTATCGAGGCAGCACGGCGGGTATGACCTCGGGGGTCTGGCAGTCCTTCGCGCTCACCGGCCTGCGTGGCCTCGTCCTCGTGCTGGCCGCCGGGGCGATCGGCTTCGGGCTGGCCTCGCTGGGCCGGCACACCGCGTTGGCGCTGGGCGGCGCGCTCGGCGTCGCGGTCGTGGGGCAGTTCGGGTTGGGCATCCTGTTGAACATCGCCCAGGTGAAGTTTTTCCAGGCGTGGCTGCTGCCCACGTACCTGCTGGCGTGGATGCAGAAGAAAATCACGCTCCAGGACTACGAAGCGTGCCAGGTCTCGTACACCGGCGAGTGCCGGCCGGACACGATGGACATCGTCTGGCAGGACACGGCCGTCCTGCTCGCCTCGGGGCTGGTGCTGGTGGTCGGCGCCGCACTGTGGGTGATGCGCCGGCGGGACGTCACCTGACCGATGCGGTCGTGACCTAACGCGGCTAGGCTGGGAGGTCCATTCGTACGTTCGTGCTATGTGTCCTCTCGAAGGAGCGCCATGCAGCCCCCCGCCGACGCTCCGGCCGCGGACCTCGTGGCCGCGTCTGAATCGGACACGTACGCCGACTCGGATGCCCCGCCCCCCACGACCGTCGGTCCCGTC
>DASVMV010000328.1:0-8282 GCA_036384155.1 Micromonosporaceae bacterium | reverse complement strand
CACGACGTGCTTGCCCACCAGGTTTCGCTGGTCACCGTGCACGCCAACCTGGCGCTGCGGACGCTGGACAAGGATCCCGAGCGGGCGCGGGAGTCGCTGGGCGCCATCAAGAACGTCAGCCGCTCGACCCTGCTCGACCTGCGCGCGGTGCTGGTGACACTGCGCGGGTCCTCGGGCGCGCAGTACCGGCCGGCCGGCGGGCTGGACCAGCTGGACGAGCTGCGTGCCCGCTCAGCAGCCGCGGGGCTGCGGGTAGACGCGGCCGTCGTCGGTGCACCGCGACCGCTGCCGACGGCGGTGGATCTCGCCGCGTACCGGATCGTCCAGGAGGCCATCACCAACGTCCACCGCCATTCGTCGGCGACCGTCGCGACGGTCCGGCTGCAGTACGGGCCTGATGCACTGGACGTGCGGGTCCGCGACGCCGGTCCGGCAGTGGCTGCCGCAGGGGCGGGCAGTGGTGTGGCCGGCATGCGGGAGCGGGCGCTGACCGTCGGCGGTTCGTTCGAGCTGACAGCCCTACACGGCGGCGGGGTCCTCGTGCACGCGCGCCTGCCGTACTCGGACCGCACATGATCCGCGTCGTGCTGGCCGACGACCAGGCCATGATGCGGGCCGGGCTGCGGGCGCTGCTGGAGGAGAGCGACGACATCCGGGTCGTGGGTGAGGCCGCGGACGGGCACGAGGCCGTTCGTCTCGCCCTCGACCTGCTCCCTGACGTCGTTGTCATGGACATCCGGATGCCGGTCATGGACGGCATCGCGGCGACCCGCGCGATGGTGGCCGAGCCGCGACTCGCCGCCGTGCGGGTCCTCATCGTCACGACGTTCGAGCTCGACGAGTACATCTTCGCGGCCCTCCGCGCCGGCGCCAGCGGTTTCGTGGTCAAGGACAACGAGCCCGACGACCTGCTGCGCGCGGTCCGCGCCGTCGCCACCGGTGCGTCGATGCTGGCCCCGACCGTCGCCAGCCGAGTCGTGCACGAGTATGCGAGGCGCGCGAAGGACCCGCCGCGCGCTACCGCCCTCGACCGGCTCACCGACCGCGAGCGCGAGGTGATGGCGCTGGCTGCGGAGGGCCTGAGCAACGAGCAGATCGCCCGTCGGCTGTACCTCAGCGTCGCCACGGTCAAGACGCACATCTCGCGGCTGATGCTGAAGCTGGACGCCCGAGACCGGTCGCAGGTCGTCGTGACCGCCTACGAAACCGGCCTCGTGCGCCCGGGCTGGATGGCATGACGATCAGGCCGCGGTGTCCCGCCGGGTGAACACCGTCGTAGCGATCAGGACCGCCGCCAGTGCGTATCCGACGGTCGCGGCCAGCGCCGGCCAGTAGGAGACCGCTGCGGTACCGCCGGACATGACGGCCCCGGCGAGCAGCCCCGGGAACCAGTGGACCGAGTCCGGCCAGGTGTTGGCCGCGATGTTCTCCGCCATGAAGAACCACCCCAGCATCACGCCGACGGCGAGCACGGTGGAGCGCAGCAGCACCCCGAACGCGAGCCCGAACGCACCGTACGTGGCGCAGGCGATGACGGCGTTCAGGTACGCCTGGCCGACGTGCGCGAGCCCGCCAGAGCTGAACCAGGCGTCCATCGGCAGCCCGCGCGCGGCCATCGTCACCGCCGCCGCGGCGACGCTCAGCATCAACGCGCCTAGCAGCCCCGCGGCCATCGCACCGAGCAGCGCGATCAGCTTTCCGCCCAGCACGACCGCCCGCCGCGGCTGCCGCATCAGCAGGATCCGCACGGTCCCGAAGCTGTACTCCGACGTCACTGAGGTCAGGAACAGCACCAGGATCACCAGCCCGACGAGCCGTGACGCGTTGGCGAACCCGACCGTGGCTCCGTGCGTCCCGGTCAGGTCACCGGTGCTGTTCGCCGTGCTGTCGTCCTTGCCGGTCGCCACGCTCAAGACGCTAACCAGCACGGCAAATCCCCACAGCGCGGCGATCGTGCTGAAGAGGACGCGTGGCCGGCGCAGCTTCAACATCTCGGACCGGATCGCCAGGTTCATGACTGGTCTCCCTGCAGGATTCGGAAATAGCGTTCCTCGAGGTCTTCGACGGCGCCGATTTCACCCTGGTACCCCAGGCGCCCGTCACGGACGACGATCAGCCACGAGCACACCTGCTGGATCTCGTTCAGCAGGTGCGACGTCACCAGCACGGTCCGCCCGTCATCGTTGATCGACCGGATGATCGCCCGCATGTCCCGGATTCCGGCCGGGTCGAGCCCGTTCGTCGGCTCGTCCAGCACCACGAGTCGCGGCTGCCCGAGCAGCGCCGCCGCGATCCCAAGCCGTTGCCGCATGCCCAGCGAGTACGTCTGGTACGCGTCGCCGGCCCGTGCGGTGAGGTCCAGCCGATCCAGCACGACCGACACCTGCTCCAGCGCGATGCCGGCGAGGGTCGCGTACACGGTCAGGTTCCGCCGCCCGGACAGCCCCGGGTAGAACGCCGGGCTCTCGATCAGTGCCCCCACGCCCGGCAGGTACCGCGCCGGCTCGTCGATCGACACCCCGTTGACCGTCGCCGTGCCGCCGTCCGGGCGCACGAGGCCGAGCAGCATGCGCAGCACGGTGGTCTTGCCGGCCCCGTTGGGACCGACCAGACCCGCTACGGATCCTCGGGGTATGCGGAACCCGAGCCGGTCGACGACGGTACGACTCCCGTACCGCTTGGTGAGGCCGTCCACGACGACCGCCGAAAATGTGTCCATGTCCGGCATCATTGACCCGCGCCCGGCCCCGGGTCGTCCACCGAGGGTTGGCTTCATGATTACCGCACCGGGCTGATGCGTTGTTCTACACCGGCGGACACGCTCGGTCCCATGCAGAGACTCACACAGACCCGCATCACGGGGCTGCTCGGCCTGGCCTGGCTGGTTCTGTTCGCCGTCGGCGGCCCCGTACTGCAGGGCCGGCCCCCGTCGCTCGACACGTCGATCGCAGTGCTGCGCGCCACGTACGACGCGCACGGTACCCGGTACCTCACCGGCGACTTCATCGCTGCTTGCGGCTTCTCGCTGTGCCTGGTCCCCTTCGCCGCATTCCTGCCGTCGGCGCTGGCCGACCGCCCGCACGCGGCCTGGTCCCGCCTGGTCACGGCCTCCGCCGTGGCCCTCACCGTCACCGGCGGCGCGGCCACCGCATTCCTGGACGCCGTGGCCATGTCCCATGGGAGCCCGGCCCTGGACGACGCCACCGTCACCGCCCTGCTGTACGCCAACGCCGCCGGCATCGCGCTGATCGGCTTGCCGGCCGCCCTCTTCGCCACCTCCGCTGCGGCCCTGCTGTGGCGTGCCTCGGCCCGCGCCACGGCGGTGGTCGGCTGGTTCGCCGCAACCCTGCTGATCGCCGGTGCCGCCTTCCCCCTCGGCACCGCAGATGGTCCGCTGTGGACGATCCGGTTCGCCGGGTTCCTGGCGCTCGCCGCATTCGTCCTGGCAACCTCAGTGACCCTGCTGCGCCGGCCGTCGGCGTAATCGTCGTACCGTGTCGTGACGGCCGTGCTTCGTCATTTGCCTGGACGGCGCCAGGAAGGCTCTGCCGGGCCGCAGCGCCAGCCGGAGCTCGACGGCGCAGGTGACGGCCAGCAGGCCGGTGAGGACGAAGTTGATCGTCTGCTGCCAGCCTAGGTCGCCGAGCGTGAGGGAGCTGAGGCTGTGCCGGCGTAGGTCGAAGCCGGGGCGGGTGAGGGCCTGCCCGAACGAGACGACGGGAAACGCCGGCAGCGGTGCCGCAACGCAACAGCCGGCCGGTAACGGTGCGCGGTCGGGGCGGTGCCGCGGCGCCGGCACGCAGTTCCTAGCGCCTCCGCCGGGACACCCCGCCGCCGTCGTCACGCGCCGGCGCTACCGTCCGGGCCTGCGACCGCCTCCAGTCGGCGCCGCAGGTGCGCGCGCTCGGGCTCGGTACCGACCAGGCCGAACGCCTGCCGGTACACCGCCTCGGCTTCGAACCGCCGGCCGAGCCGCTTCAGGAGGTCGGCTCGGGCGACGAGATACGGGTGGTAGCCGCGCAGCCGTGGCTCGCCGGCCAACCCGTCGAGCAGGTCGAGCCCGGCCTGCGGGCCGTCGCGCATCGCCATCGCGATGGCCCGGTTGAGCGCCACGACGGGCGACGGACTGAGCGCGAGCAGCACGTCGTACAGCGCCACGATCTGCGGCCAGTCGGTGGTCGCGAGGTCGGCTGCCTCGTCGTGCAGCGCCGCGATCGCAGCCTGCACCCCGTACCGGCCCGGCGGGCCGCCGGTCAGCGCGACCGCCGCCAGCGCCAGGCCCTCCTCAATCATCGTGCGGTCCCACCGGCCGCGGTCCTGCTCGTCGAGGAGCACCACCTCGCCGTCGGGACCAGTCCGGGCGTCTCGGCGGGCGTGGACCAGCAGCATCAGCGCGAGCAGGCCGGCCACCTCGCGCTCTGCGGGCAGCAGCCGGCGCAGGATCCGGGTCAGCCGGATCGCCTCCTCGGCCAGGTCGAGGCGCTGCAGGTGCGGGCCCGAACTGGCGGCGTACCCCTCCGTGAAGATCGAGTAGAGGACCTGGAGCACGCCAGGCAGCCGGTGCGGCAACTCGTCCGCGTCCGGCACGCGGAACGGGATCCGGGCCTCCCGGATCCGCCGCTTCGCCCGGACGATCCGCTGCGCCATCGTGGCCGGCGGCATGAGGAAGGCACGGGCCACCTCGGGCGTGGTCAGCCCGGCGAGGCACCGCAGGGTCAGCGCCCCACGGTCCTCGGCCGACAGCGCCGGATGGGCGCAGGTGAAGAACAGTTGCAGCCGCTCGTCCGGCAGGTCGAACCCGGCCTCCCCAGGCGGCGGCGTTACGGCGGCCCGATCGGCCTCGACCTGCAGGATCGCCAGCCGGGCGGCGTACGCCCGGTCGCGTTTCAGCCGGTTGACGGCACGGCGCCGGGCCGTGGTGAGCAGCCACGCCCCGGGCCGCTCCGGGATACCGTCGACCGGCCAGTGCGTCAACGCGGCCTCGATCGCCTCGGATGTGACCTCCTCGGCCAGGTCGAGGTCGCCGAACCGGCTGACGAGCGCGGCGAGTAGCCGTCCGTGCTCCTCTCGGAACACGGACTCCACCCACCACGCCGCCGGCGGGTCCGCCGGCATTACGCCTCGAACTCGGCCACCGGCCGTACCACCACTGACCCGGCGCGCGCGCCCGGGCAGCGCACGGCCCAGTCCAACGCGGCGTCGAGGTCCGGCACGTCGATGACGTAGTAGCCGCCGAGCACCTCGCGGGACTCGGCGAACGGCCCGTCCGTGATGACTGGCCGCTCGGTAGCCGGGTCGACGCGCACCGTAGTGGCGGTCACCAGATCGGCCAGGGCGTGCCCAGAGACCCAGATGCCCGCGTCCTTCACCGCCTTGTCGTAGACCTGCCAGTCTTCAAACGAGGGTCCCGCGGGCACGTCCGACGCGCCGTCGGCGTCCTCGGCACCGTGGATCAACAGCATGTACTTCATCGTTCGACTCCCTTCTCGTCGTACACCTACCCGACAATCGAGCAACGCCGGCATCGACAGGCCCGGCAAAGATTTCCGCGGGCCAGCGGCGACTTCGTCGTGCATCGTCTCCATGAGTTACCGGACCGCGCCGTCCGACCGGTGGCCATGCGAATCGACGTCGAACAACGGGCCGACGTACGTTCATGGATGTCCAGCCGCGGAGTTCCACAACGTCGTATCAATCCGCTGTGACCGACGAGGGGAAGCGGAGGAACTCAGACGTCGGATCCTCGTGGGATTCCGAGGGTGGCGAGCAGGTCCTCGTGGAACTGGATCCAGACGGTGTGGCACGAGTCGAACTCTGGAGCGTCGACCCAGCGCCGCTGCCCGGCTTCCACCTTGGCCAGGGCCGACGAGTATCGGTCGGCATAGCCGTCAAAGCGCTGGAGGCACTCCGCAGGTCGAATGCACATCTGGCGAAACGCATCGTCCAGCGCTTTCAGCGTCCGTAGGACGCGTTCGTCCCAACGCCAGTCGGTGTGATCGTTGAAGGCCATGGGATCGGCTCGGGTCGGTCGGATCTGCCAGTCGGTGCAGGCGGTGCCGAACCCCCGGTTGAGCGGAACGAACGCCACATGGGCGCTCATCACGGCATCGCCGGCTCCGGCCCGACCGAGCTCGATCGCCAACCGCCGCTCGTTCTCGACCCGGCCGTCGTCGGTGAGGTACCAACCCGAACTTCCGGCGAAGTTGGACCGGCGGACCCACCCTCTCGCCTCGTGGTCCAGCAGTAGCTCATCGACAATGCCGGCGTCGAGCCCGAAGCGTGCGGCGATCCGGGAGGACGACGCGAAGCCCAGCACGCGGGAGCCGTGCAGCACCAGGTCGTCAGGGGCAGACACGTACGGCGGCATCTACCACTCTCCACGGGACTCGACCCGACTCGTGATCCGGTCCAAACGTTGTAGTGGAGGCATCTTCACGGCGACGAGCATCGGGCGTCAAATGGTGTTGTCAACGAGACCTTGATACCGGGCCCCCGAGGTCTGGGGTCAGTGCTCCAGGCCGAGTTCGGCACGGACCGCGTCGCCCTTTTGGTGCAGCACGGCACCGCACTGCATCAGTACGCCAATTGCCGCGCGGTTCGCCGCGGTCGTGTTGGCCACGATCCGCCGGGCGCCGATCCGCGCCGCCTCCTCGACAAGGCAACGCAGCGCAGCCACGGCGATTCCCTGGCCGCGGGCCGACCGGCCGAGCCACATACCGGTCTCCATCGTTCCCGGCTCATCGGTGTGGCTCATTCTGATCATCCCGACCACGTCGTCGCCGACGTGAATGGCGTACATGACGGTGCGGGTGGGGCCCTCCAGACCGCCGAACCGGGCCCGGTGGAACTCGCGGAACGCCTCGCGCCGCGCCTGCGACCAGCCGGGCGGACCCGGCACCGGCGGCATGACCTCGCCGGGCTCGGCCTCGGCGACGGCCATCGACAACAGCGGTTCGAGCGTCTGCTCGTCAACCGGCGCCAGCCGGACGCGACCTGTCACGATCGCCGAGTGTAGAACCGGCGGCGAACAGCCGGGCCGGTCAGCGGCCGAGGAGGCGCCGGATGAGGCGGGGATCGCCGGGCCAGGCCGCCATCAGCACGTCGGGTGGCACCTGGCGGGCGGCGTACCGCAACGCCAGGGCGACCACGACGACATCGTCGAGCGGCCCGATCACCGGCAGGAACTCCGGAATCAGGTCGATGGGGCTGGCCACCCACAATCCGGCCAGCAGCACCGCGACCTTCGCCCGGCGCGGCACCCGGGGATCCTTGCGCAGCCGGCGAACGGTGGTGAGGCAGTCCGGGATGAAGGCCGCGAGATCGCGGGCCAGGCCCGGCGGCAGGCGCCGGGCCAGCAGCATCAGAAGCCCCCAAGTGGCCACCACCCCCGCGGCGGCCACGCCGAGCCAGATCAGCCAGTCGCGCATCGCACCACGGTACGGCGATCACCGTGCCACCGCTCGTCCGGCGGGCCGCAGCGACACCGCAGTCACCTTGTACTCGGGGCAGCCGGTGACCTCGTCCGCCACGTCGGAGGTGAGCACATTGACCGGGGCGTCGGCGAACGCGAACGTCGCGAACACCTCGCCGGGAGCGACGGCGTCGGTGACGTGCGCGGTCGCGGTGATGACTCCGCGCCGGCTGGCCACCTCCACCCGGTCCCCGTCGCCGAGCCCGATCCGGTCGGCGTCGGACGGGTTGACGTCCAGCAACTCGATGGGGACGAGTTCGATGTTGGGCGTTCGGCGACTCATCGACCCGCTGTTGTAGTGCACCAGCCGCCGCCCGGTGATCAGCACGTACGGAAAATCGGCGTCGGGGCGTTCTCCCGGCGGCCGGTACGGGCGCGCGGCGAGCGCGGCCCGACCGTTGGCGGTCCCGAACCGCTCGAGATAGAGCGCCGGCTCGCCGGGCCGATCGGGGGCCGGGCACGGCCAGTGCACCGGTCCCTCCCGGTCCAGCCGCTCATGCGACACGCCCCCGAAGCTGGGCGTCACCGCGGCGCACTCGGTCATGGCGGAGGCCGGCGTGGCGCAGCCCAGGTCGGCACCCATCGCCCGGGCGACCCGATGGAGAATCTCGAAGTCGCTCGTCGCCTCCCCGGGTGGCGTCAGCGCGGGCCGCACCCGCTGGACACGCCGGTCGAAGTTGACGAACGTCCCGTCCTTCTCGAGGAAGGACACGGCCGGGAACACCACGTCGGCGTGCTGAGCGGTCCGGGACAGAAACAGGTCGTGGCACACCACCAGCTCGCAGGCGGCGAGCGCTTCGCGGACCCGGCC
>DASVMV010000327.1:0-1806 GCA_036384155.1 Micromonosporaceae bacterium | reverse complement strand
TCATGGCCGTCCTCTCGCTGGTCTTCGCCTTCGTCTTCCCGCCCGCGGGCATCGTGCTCGGTCACGTCGCCAAGCGGCAGATCCGGGCGACCGGTCAGGAGGGCGGTCCGCTGGCCACCTGGGGGCTGGGACTCAGCTACGCGTTAACCGCGCTTTCGGTCCTCGCCTGCTGCGCCGGGGTCGCCCTGATCGTGGCGGGAGTCACCACCCGCGACGGCAACCCGGGCTACTAGAGCCTGCCTCACAAGACGTTGCCCGACTGCGCAGCGGCGAGCCGGTGGAACAGGCCCTACCGGAACTGCGCCTCGCGGACGCTGTTGCCGCCGTCGACGACGAGCATCTGGCCGGTGATGTACGAGGCGGCCGGCGAGCACAGGAAGGCAATCGCCGCCGCCACCTCGTCCGGGGTGCCGGGCCGGCCCATCGGCGTACCCAGGCCCTGCTTGAGTTCGGTCACGGTGGACGCCGCCGTGTAGATGGTTCCCGGCGCTACCGCGTTGACGGTCACCCCGTCGGCCACCATCTCCATCGCCAGCGCCCTGGTCAGGCCGACCACCCCGGCCTTGGCCGCGGCGTACGCACCCTCGGCCGGCAGCGCGTTGACCGGCCCGGCGGTCGCGGCCAGATTGACCACCCGCCCCCACCCGCGCTCCGCCATCCCACCGATGAACGCCCGACTGCACAGAAACGCCGTGGTGAGGTTGCGGTCGATCTCCGAGCGCCATTCGTCGTACGTCAGCTGCGCCACCGGGCGCAGCACCTCGGGGCTCGCCCGGCTGGCCAGACCGGCGTTGTTCACCAGCACCTCGACATCGCCCAACTGCTCACCGACGGCGTCAGCGAGCGCCCCGACCTCGGACTCGTCGGTGAGATCGGCGACGAAGCCGATGGCACCCAACTCCGCCGCGCGTTCGTGGATGCGCCGGGTGGTGGAGACGATCGCGACCCGCGCGCCGAGTCCGCTGAGCCGGCGGGCCGTGGCATAGCCGATCCCGTCGGGGCTGCCCGCTCCGGTCACCAGAGCCACCCGGCCGTCGAGGCGCAGCGTGGCGTAGCCGTCGCCGGAGTCCATCACCATGCCGGAGATCCTGCCTGTTTCGACCTACGGGGGCAACGCCGGGCGGGTGACCGGCTCACGACAGGGGACGCCATCGGTCGCCCCCGCCGACTACCCTGACGGCGCACCCCTGCTACCACGGAGAACGCATGACCTACCCCCAGCAGCCCGGCGGCTGGACCGACCCGTCCTGGTCCACGCCGTCACCGCAGGGTTATCCGGCCCAGAGCTATCCGACGAGTGGCCAGCCGGCGGGCTATCCGGATCCGTACGCGCCGAGCGGCTATCCGGCGTACGGCTATCCGCCAGTGCCGGTCGCCCCGCCGACCAACGGCCTCGCGGTGGCGGCGATGGTGGTCTCCATCGTCGGTGCGGTCGGCCTGGCGTGCTACGGGCTGGGCGGCTACCTCGGTATCGTGGGCGCGATCCTCGGCCATGTCTCCCGCCGGCAGATCCGCGAACGCGGCGGCAGCGGTGACGGGATGGCGTTGGCCGGAATCATCACGGGATGGATTGCGGTCGGACTCGCGGTGATCGCGACCATCATCATCGTCATTCTCATCGTGATGGCGGTCAATGACCCGTCCTTCGACAGCGGCTACTAACTCGATCGACCGAGGAGGGCCAAAGATGGACAACCCGGAGGCCGGCAGCCGGCCGGAGTCCGGCCCCCCAACCAGCCCGGCCGGTACGCCCGGGAGCCGGGCCGGCGCGCCGGGCGGCCCAACCGGCGAGGAGCCACCGACGTG
>DASVMV010000326.1:0-2700 GCA_036384155.1 Micromonosporaceae bacterium | reverse complement strand
GCCCGATCGGCGGCGCGCCGCCGCGGCGGAACTCGCCCGCCTCGCCGCGGCCGGCGTACCCGGGGCCCATCCCGACGACTGGTGGGGGCTGCGTGCCCTGTCCGACGACCGCCCGCTCGTCGATGCCGGCGACCCCGTCCGGGTGACCCCGTCCGCGATGGAGAGCGCACTGCGGTGCAGCCTGCGCTGGCTGCTGGAACGGCACGGTGGCCGGGCGCCGGCCAGCTCGGCACAGGGCGTGGGCAATCTCGTCCACGCGGCCGCGATGCTCGCCGAGGATGCCAGCAGCGACCGGGCGCGCCTGCTCGAATACATCGCCGCCAGGTTCGACGCGATCGACCTCGCTGCCCGGTGGATGGCCGGTCCGGAACTCGCCCGCGCCGACGGGATGGTCGACAAGCTGCTGCGCTGGTTGGCCGCCAACCCGCGCCGGCTGCTGGCCATCGAGCATGAGTTCGCCGTACGCCTCGACGATCCGGTCCGGCCGATCGAGCTGACCGGCCGGGTCGACCGGCTGGAGGTGGACGCCGAGGGCCGGCTGGTCGTGATCGACCTCAAGACCGGCAAGTCCACGGCCGTCACGGCCACCGAGCTGGCCGAGCACCCGCAGCTCGGCGCATACCAGGCCGCGATCGAGGCCGGCGCGTTCGCCGAGTACGGCGAGGCGGCGGGCGGCGCCGCCCTCGTCCAGCTCGGCACGCCGACGAGGGATGCGCGCGAGCAGACACAGGACGCGCTGGCCGACAGTGACGACCCCGGGTGGGCGCGGGCCATGGTGCGGCGGACGGCCGAAACGATGGCCGCCGCCACCTTTTCCGCGGTCGCCAACGCCCGCTGCCGGGTGTGTCCCGTGCAGACCAGCTGTCCCGTCTCGGGCAAGGGTCGTCAGGTGGTGCAGCCGCCGCCGCGGCCGTCCGCGCCAGGTCCGGCTGCCGGCGCCGAACCGCCCGGTCAGCGTCGGGCTGGAGATCAGTCGTGACGCAACCATCCCTATTCAGCGCGGTGGTCGAGCCGGCGCGGCCGGCGGATGCCGGTCCCCGCTTCACCCCTATCGAACTGGCCCGGCTGCTGCGCCTGCACGCACCCACGGCCGAGCAGGCGGCGATCGTGGCGGCGCCGGTCCGGCCGCTGCTCGTGGTCGCGGGAGCCGGCTCGGGCAAGACCGAGACGATGGCCGCGCGGGTGGTCTGGCTGGTGGCCAACGGCTACGTCCGGCCCGATCAGGTCCTCGGGTTGACGTTCACCCGCAAGGCGGCTGGCGAGCTCGGCCACCGCATCCGCACCCGGCTGGGTCAGCTCGTCCGCCGGCTCGGCCGGGACGCCCGCGACCCGGCCGGTGACCTGCTGGCCGGCGAACCCACGGTGGCCACCTACCACTCGTACGCGGCCCGGATCGTCACCGAGCACGGGCTGCGGTCCGGCTACGAGCCGTCGACCCGGCTGCTCACCGAGGCCTCCCGCTGGCAGATCGTCGACCTGCTGGTGCGCAACTACGCCGGTGACATGTCCGATGTCGACCGGATGCCGAGCACGATCACCGACGCGGTGCTCGCGCTGGCGGGCGAGCTGGCCGAACATCTCCAGACCCCGGACGACCTCGCGGCGTGGACCGGGCGGTTCTTCGCCGACGTGCAGTCGCGCCCCGGCAGGATCTACGCCGACGTCCGGAAGGCCCTCGCCGTCCAGCAGATCCGGCTTCGCCTGCTGCCCCTCGTGCGGGCGTACGACCAGCGCAAGGTCGACTTCGAGGCGATGGACTTCGGCGACCAGTTGGCGCGGGCGGCGCGGGTGGCCCGGGACCATCCGGAGGTTGGCGTCATCGAACGCGAGCGATACCGGGTGGTGCTGCTCGACGAATACCAGGACACCAGCCATGCGCAGGTCGTCTTGCTGCGCTCGCTCTTCGGCGACGGGCACCCGGTGACCGGCGTCGGCGACCCGTGCCAGTCGATCTACGGTTGGCGTGGGGCCAGCGCCGGCACGCTCGACCGGTTCCCGTTCGACTTCGCCGAGCGCGGCCGGCCGGCACCGACGCTCACCCTCACCACCAGTTGGCGCAACCGCCCGGAGATCCTCCGCGTCGCCAACACGCTGTCCGCGCCGCTGCGGGCCGGCGGTGCCCGGGTCGCCGAGCTCGCGCCCGCGTTCACGGTCGATGAGCCGATCGCCGGCCGGACCGCCCTCGGCGCCCGCGGCGCGACGGTCCACTGTGCGCTGTTGCCGACGTACGACGACGAGGCGACCTGGATCGCCGACGGCGTGCTCGCCGCCTGGCGCGGCGCCGCCCGGCTGCCCGACGCGCTGCCCGAGCACATCCCCGTCGAGCGGCGGCCGACCACCGCCGTACTGGTCCGGCTGCGCAGCCAGATACCCGCCATCGAGGCGGCGCTGCGCGCGCGCGGCCTGCCCGTGGAGGTCGTGGGTCTCGGCGGGCTGCTGGATACGCCGGAGGTACGAGACGTCGTGTGCACCCTGCGGGTGCTCGCCGACCCGACCGACGGCGCCTCCCTGCTGCGGCTGCTCACCGGCGCCCGGTGGCGGATCGGGCCGCGTGATCTCGTGGCGCTGCACCGGCGGGCAACCGTGATCGCGCGCGACCGCCGTTCCCTCCACGAGCAGTCCGGCACGCCCGCGGCCGACGAACCGGAGATCGTCACCGACCGGCTCGACGAGGCGACTCTGGTCGAGGCGCTGGCCGAC
>DASVMV010000325.1:0-20901 GCA_036384155.1 Micromonosporaceae bacterium | reverse complement strand
CACCTCGGCGCTGCTCGGCCGCGCCGCCGGATCCTTGGCCAGGCACCGTTCACACAGTTGCGCGACGTCGTCGGGAAGGCTCGGCACCGCCGGCATCGGGGCCGGCTCGACGTACAGGTGGGCCCGCAGCATCTGGGTGGTCGTTGGCGCCTCCCATGGCAGGTGCCCGGTCAGCGCGCGGTAGAGCAGCAGGCCGAGGGCGTAGACGTCGCTGGCCGGTGAGACCTGGCCCCGGTCGAGCCGTTCCGGCGCGAGGTACGCCGGCGTGCCGAGCAGGCTCCCGTCCGGCCCTCGGTCGCTGTCCCCGGTGACCGCTGAGATCCCGAAGTCCAACACCTTGGCACCGGTCGGGGTCAGCATCACGTTGCCCGGCGTGACGTCGCGGTGCACCACGCCGCGGGCGTGGGCGGCGGCCA
The DNA here is from genome assembly GCA_036384155.1 of Micromonosporaceae bacterium. Lineage (GTDB taxonomy): Bacteria > Actinomycetota > Actinomycetes > Mycobacteriales > Micromonosporaceae > DASVMV01. The sequence continues at coordinate 20,485 of DASVMV010000325.1, read as the reverse complement.
GCGCGGACGCCACCTCGGCGCCCGTGGTGACCGCTTCCTCCCACGGCATCGACCCGGTGCGACGCAGCCGCGCGGCGAGCGTCTCGCCGTGGATCAGCTCCATCACGACGTACGGCACGGTCAGGCTGCGCCGGCGGGACTCACCGTAGTCGTACACGTTGGTGATGTGCGGATGGCACAGGCGCGCGGCGGCCTGGGCTTCCAGCCGGATCCGGTGGCGGAAGGCCCGGTCGGTGGCCAGCCTGGCGGCGAGCACCTTCACCGCCACCTGCCGACCGAGCACCTCGTCGTAGCCCCGCCATACGACGGACATCCCGCCCGCGCCAAGCGGCTCGATCAGCCGGTAGCGGCGGTCGAGCAGTTCGGTCTGTGGTTTACCCGCTCTGCCCATGGCGCCCTAGATGCCCCCGCTACCGGCCGCCTACACCCGCGCGCCCGGATCGCTTCGCGGCAACCGCGAGAAACCGGCTCAGAGCTTGGCCAGCAACTGGTCGACCGGCGCGAAGTCGTCGGTGAGCACCGGTGCGCGGCCGACGAAGTCATCGAGCCCTGGGCCGGAGAGCACCTCGACCGGCCCGTCGGCCGCCGCCGTGAGCGCCGTGCGCAGCCGACCGATCTCCAGCGGCTCGTCCGAGGCGACGATGAGGAAGTTGTCACCGGTCTCGCCGGCCAGGGCCGCGGGCGGCGCGACCAGCGCGACGTTCCGGAACACCGACCGGACGGTCGCCACCTCGGCCCGGATGAACCGCAGCGGCGGATAGTCGATCACGGTCTGTACATAGACGCCCCCGGGCCGGACCACCCGGTGGATCTCCGCCGCCATCTCACGGGTGGCCAGATGCCACGGCACGACCAGGTGCCCGAACGCGTCGCCCACGACGAAGTCGGCACTCTGCGGCGGCAGCTCCCGGACGAGCAGCCGGGCGTCGCCGACAACCGGTCGCAGCTCGGGGCCGGGCTTGACGCCGAGGGCGCGGCGGCCCAGCTCGACGAGGTCCCCGTCGATCTCGTACACGAGATTCGTGCCGCCCGGCCGGGTGGCACTGAGGTAACGGGGCATGGTGAAGCCACCGCCCCCGAGGTGCACGGCGTCCAGGGGCGCTCCCGCCGGCGCCAGCCGGTCGGCGATCACGCCGATCCACTGCATGTACGCGAACTCGAGGTGGGTCGGATCAGCGAGGTCCACATAGGAGTGGCGGGCTGAGTTGAGCATGAGCACCCGCCCGGCCGGGTTGGCCGGATCGACCTCGACCGCGGCGCAGTGGTAGGCCGTCTCGACGTCGCATGGTGTGGGCGCCGCGGCCGACAGACCACCGCCGGCAAGGACCGCCACCGCCACTACCGCGCGGGTGCTGCCGCGGCCCGGCAGCGCCGGCCGCACCCGGCGGCGCAGGTACGCCCAGAAGCCGGTGCCGGCCAGCCCCAGCACGACGCCCAGGCTGATCACGATGACGCTGCTCGGCAGCGCGGCGACCAGGATGAATCCGGTTCCCAGGGTCGCCGTGATGCCGCCCAGCGTGCCGATGCTCGACAGCCGCCCGACCACCTGACCGGTGCGACGCAGGTCGCCGAGTTGCAGCTTGACCACCAGCGGGGTGACCGCGGAGAGCAGGGCCGCCGGCACGAAGACCGCCAGCGCGGTGAGCAGCAGGATGGCGCCCGCGGCGTCGCCGCGGAGCACCTCGCCGGCGTACCGGACAATGGGGAGGGTCGCCACGCAGGTGACCCCGGCGAGCACCAGCGCCGGGGCGATGAGGCCGCGCGGATCGCGCCGGTCCGCGAGCCACCCGCCCAGCCAGGCGCCGTACGCGATGGCGGCCAGCGCCACGCCGATGACCGAGCTGGTCACCTCCAGGGTGACGCCCACGTACGGCCCGACCAGTCGCAGCGACACCGTCTCCAGGACCAGAACCGCACCGCTGGCGAGGAAGACCAGTGCCGCCGCAAGGCCGGAGGGCAGGGCCCCGGCGGCACAAACCGCGTGGGCGGGGACGGCCGGGTCGGCCGCCTCCGCCGGGTCGGCCGCCTCCGCCGGTGCGGTACGGGTGCCGGCCAGCTTCGGGTCGTCCATCGCTGCGATGGTACGCAGCCGCCCGTTCAGTACACCGACAAGTGCACGTGATTGGTGTGGTCGGCCGCCGGACTGCCACCTCCGCTGTACGATCGCCAGCCGGTGCCAGGCATCCAGATCTGTCGATACCAGATGACGTAGAGGACCCCGAGCCGGCTGGCGTTCTTGACGAAGAAAGCCGCGAGGTTGTTGCCGTACGTGCGGTCGCCGCCGGACGCGCTGACGTTGGCGAACCCGTCCCTGGCCGCCGCGAAGTCGCAGGCGCGCCCCTTGGGATGCTCGCCGCTGCCGCCGCTGCGGTAGCAGGACACGTACCGCGTGAAACCCGCCACCCGAGCCTGCTGCAGCGCGTGCAGTGTGCGCGGCGTGATGCAGCCCGACGTCGTGGGGTCATCGACCGTGCACGACTCCTTCGGCCACGAGCCGTCGGGGTTGCGCGGCGCCGGCTTGGCCAGCGGGGAGTTGATGCTCACGTACCCGCCGCTGCGCTGGCCGCCGACGGCGGCCAGCGCCCGCTCGGCCTCGCGCTTGCGCTTGGCCATGATCGCGAGCTGTTTCTGCTGCTCGACGACCTCGGCGTCGAGCGCCGCCTTGGTCCGGGCAAGCTGGTTACGGGCCTGAGTGAGGGCAGTCACCGCCCGACCGTCGCGTTGCGCGATGAGGTCCAGCCCCGCCGCGCGTTCCAGAAAAAGGTCCGGCGATGTGCTGTTGAGCAGCATCGTCACCGGGGTCAGCCGGCCCATCCGGTACGACTCGGCGGCCACGACCCCCACCTCGTCGGTCAGCGTGGCGAGTTGGGCCTGCACCCGCCGCAGTTCGAGATTCAACCCGAGTTGCCGGCGGCGGGAGCTATCGAGCCGGGCTTTGGCCTCGATGTGGCCCTTAGCGGCCGCCTCGAGCACCTCCCGGAGACTCGGGCTGCCCCCCTCGTTGGGGGCACCGCTCGGACCGGGACCGGGAGTCGCCGTGGCCGGGGACGCGGTGGCCGGGGACGCGGTGGCCGGGGACGCGGCGGCACCGGCGGCGAGGACCAGGGCAAGAACCGCCACGATCAATGCCGAAGCCCGGCGCCAGGCATCAACCGGCTCATGCACGTGGATGTCCTTCCGGTCGGCCGCCGAGTTCGACGCGACCGGTGGCCGCTCGGCGGCGACCACCGCCGGCACCGTGGGACGCCACCGGGCGATGGCCGCCGAGACTCTACCGGATCAGGCGGCGCCGGGGTGCCCCGCGCACCGGCACCGCTGCGCGGGATGGCGCGCGTCGCCGCGCCCATTCAGTCCGCGAGCAGGGCCTGGTGCGCGGCCATCCAGATCTCCGGGTTGGCCGCGACGAGCAGCCCACTGCGGTCGTCCGTCGGGTCGTACGGGCTGCCGTCGAACCGGCGGGCAACCCCGCCCGCCTCCTCCACCAGCAGCACGCCCGGGGCGTGGTCCCACGGCAGGGTGCGCCAGAACAGAACGAAGTCCTGCACGCCGCGAAGGATGTCGGGGTATTCGCGCCCGGCACAGCGATTGCCGGGCAGCGCCTCGCCGATCCGGCCGATCCCGGCGTCGACCCGGGTCCGCAGCGCCGGCGGCAGCAGGCGGGACGCCACGACGCCGCGCAGCGCCGAAATGGGGCGGGCGTCGCCCGGCGCTTCTACCCGCACCCCGTCGAGGTACGCCCCGTCGGCGGCGCGGGCGACCGCGAGGCTGTTCGAGATCGGGTCGAGGATCCAGCTCGCCTCGGTGACGCCATCGCGCACGAGGGCCACCATCACGGCGAACGGGCGGCGACCGGCGGCGAAGTTCGCGGTGCCGTCGATCGGATCGACCAACCAGACCGGCCCGGACCCGCGCAACCGCTGCAGCACGGCGGGATCGGCGGCCACCGCCTCCTCGCCCACCACGCTCGACCCGGGGAGCAGTCCCTCCAGTCCGTCAGAAATGATCAGCTCGGCGTCGCGATCGGCGACCGTCACGACTTCGCCGGGCGCTTTCTCCTCCACGGCCGTATCGTCCAGCCGCCGGAAGACCGGCAGGATGGCGGTCGCGGCCGCCCGCCGCAGCAGGTCGGCGACCTCCTCGGTCAGCCGGTTAGCCACGCGGCGGCAGCTTCACCACGCTGACGAAGAACTCGTCGATCTGCCGGACCACGGAGATGAACCGGTCGAAGTCGACCGGCTTGGTGACGTACGCGTTGGCGTGCAGTTGGTAGCTGCGCAGGATGTCCTCGTCGGCCTGCGACGTGGTGAGGACCACGACCGGGATCCGGCAGAGCTGCCCGTCCTTCTTGATCTCCTCGAGCACCTCGCGACCATCGCGCCGGGGCAGGTTGAGGTCGAGCAGGATCAGGTCGGGCGTGACGGCGTCGGCGTACTCGCCCTCGCGGCGCAGGTACGCCAGCGCGGCCGCCCCGTCGGACACGACGTTCAGCCGGTTCCGGAGCTTGTGCTCCTCGAACGCCTCCTTCGTCATCAGCACGTCACCCGGGTCGTCCTCGACGAGAAGCACCTCGATCGGGCTTTTGCCATCGGCGGGTGCCGTCATGCGACCCTCTCCTTCTTGCCGGTTGTCTGCTGTTCGTCGATGAGGCCGCTGGTCGCGTCGCCGCCGTTGCTCGCCGCAGCGGACGTTGCGTCGTCGCCGGACCGGGTCGGGACCGCCAATCCGTCGGCCGCCGCCCCCGCGGCCGCTCCTTCCTCGGCCGGCCCTTCCTCGGTCGGCGGTTCCCCGGCCGTTCCTTCCTCGGCCGCTCGGTCCGCGTCGGACCGTTCCTCGGTCGGCGGTACGGCCGCCAACTGGTCGGCGGTCATCGGCAGGGTGAAGTGGATGGCCGTGCCCTCTGGGACGTCCGAGTCAACCCAGACCCGGCCGCCGTGGTATTCGACGATCTTCTTCACGATAGCCAGACCGATGCCGGTGCCCGGATAGGCGTCCTTGGCGTGCAGCCGTTGGAAGATGACGAAGATCTTGTCGGCGAACTCCGGCTCGATGCCGATGCCGTTGTCCTGACAGGTGATCTCCCACTCATCGCCGACCCGGTGGGCCGAGATGTGCACTCGCGGCGGGACATCGGGCCGGCGGAACTTCAACGAGTTGCTCACCAGGTTGGCCAGCAGGTTCTCCAGGAGCGACTCCTCGCCCTGCACGACCGGAAGATCCGACCAGGTGACCTCGGCGTCGGTGTACTGGCGGGCCGCCTCCGTCTGCGCCTGGACGTCACCCATCACTCGGTTGAGGTCGACCTCGGTGAAGCCCGCGGTGATCCGGCCGATCCGGGAGAAGGCCAGCAGATCGTTGATCAGGCGTTGCATGCGCTGCGCGCCGTCCACGGCGAACGCGATGTACTGGTCGGCGCGCTCGTCGAGCTGGCCGGCGTATCGCCGCTGCAGGAGCTGACAGAAGCTGGACACCTTGCGCAGCGGCTCCTGCAGGTCGTGCGAGGCGACGTAGGCGAACTGCTCCAGGTCGCGGTTCGAGCGGACCAGTTCCTCGGCCTGCTTCTCCAGCTGGCTGTTGACCCACTCGATGCGGGCCCGCGCCTCGCGGACCTCGGCCAGATCGGCCGCGATCTTGCGACGCATGGCATCGACGTCCCGGCCCAGGCCCGCCAGTTCCGGCGGGCCGGAGGCCTCGATGGCCCGCTGGTAGTCGCCGCCAGCTATCCCGCGCACCTGCTCGGCCAGTCCCGTGACCGGGCCGATCACCAGGCGGTTGAGTGAGAACAGCAACACCGTGCCTGCCAGTACGACGACCGCGGCCGCGATCAGTAGCAGTACGGCCAACGTGTCGCCGGTGCGCCGGGCGTCATCGGCGACACCGTTGCGCAGGACGATGATTGCCTGCTGGAGTTCGGCCATCTCGGTGCGGATGTCGTCGAAGAGCCGCCGCGCCTGGTCGGTGAGCAGCGCCTGCGCCGCCCGGGTGTTCGTGGCGGCCGCCGCGATCGCCGGACGGGCGACCGTCCCCCGCCAGCGCTCGGCACTCGCCTCGACCTGCCGTAGCTCTGCCCGGATCTGCGGATCGTCGGCTAGCAGCTTGTCCATCTGCCCAATGAGGACGCGTTCCTGCTGGACGCCGTCCTCGTACGGCTTGAGGTCGACCGGCTTGCCGGTCACCGCGTAGCCGCGCACGCCGGTTTCCTGATTGACGAAAGCCGACAGCAGCTCCTCGGCGTGGGCTCGCAGTGGGCCGGTCTTGTTGACCAGGTTGTCGACGTTGCCCCGGTTTCGGGCCGCCAGCATGGTTTCGGCGCCGGCCAGACCGACGAGGGCGACCGCCACGACCACGCACAGCGCGGTCACCCGCTGGCGCAACGTCCAGGACCGTCGGCCGCTCATCGCGGGCCCGTCCGCGATACCAGGAGCATGGCGACATCGTCGGCCAGTGGCCCGCCGTTGACCTCCTCGGCCCGGCCGACCAGCCAGGCCGGCAACTCCGCGAGCGGCACGTCGCGGGCCGCTGGATCGCTGAGCAGAGAACTGAGGCCGGCGACGTCGAGACGCTCGTCGCCGGAACCGACGCGGCCCTCGATCAACCCGTCGGTGTACATCAGCAACGACCAGTCATCGTCGTCGAACTCCACGTCGAAGGCGCGAGTCGGTCCGGGCCGTACGCCCAGCAGCAGCCCACCCCGGGCGGGCACCGGGGTGACCTTACCGCCCGACAGCAGCAGCGGCGGCGGGTGCCCAGCGAGCCGTACGGTGGCCCGGTTGGCCGCCAGGTCGAGCCGGACCGCGGCGACCGTGGCAAAGATCTCGCGCAGTCTCCGCTCGGTCATCAGGACCTGTTCGAGGGCTGGCAGCACGTGCTCCTCGGACACCCCGGCCAGGACGAGCGCGCGCCACGCCACCCGCAACTCCACGCCCAGCGCCGCCTCGTCGACCCCGTGTCCGCACACGTCGCCGACGATGAGGTCGACCTGGTCCGGCGCCGTCTGCACCACGTCGAAGAAGTCGCCACCGATCAGGGCGGCATGCCGGCCCGGCCGGTAGAACGTGTGCACGGCGATCTTGTCGGTGTCCATCAGGGGCTGCGGAAGCAGCCCCCGCTCCAGTCGGGCCGACTCGGCCTGGCGAAGTTCCACCTCGCGCAGGCGCCGGCTGTTCTCGTCGGCGCGCTTGCGCTCTACGGCGTACCGCAGCGCGCGAGTCAGCAGGATGCCGTCGACCTGGCCCTTGACCAGGTAGTCCTGGGCGCCTTCGGCCACCGCACCGATGCCGAGATGCTCGTCCTGCCGCCCGGTGAGCACACACACCGCCGCCCCGCTGGCCATGCCGAGCACCTGGCGCAGCCCGTCGAGGCCCTGGGCGTCCGGGAGCCCGAGGTCGAGCAGCACGCAGTCGACACCGGCGATCCGCTGCCGCGCTTCGGTCAGGCTCGTCGCCACCGCGAGGTCGATGGCCGCGTCGGCCTCGGCGAGCAGCTCGCCGACGAGGAAGGCATCGCCCTCGTCGTCTTCGATCAGCAGGACCCGGAGCCGCTCGCCCTGTGGCCGGGTGGGATTGGGCCCGCTGCGGCGGGGCCGATGGGCCGGTGCGACAGACGAGGACCCGACGGACGAGGACGCGACGGACGAGGACGCGACGGAGGAGCCGGTCATGCGCGCACTCCGCGGCGCAGCATGCCGACCAGATTCTCCCGACGGTCGTTGCTGATCTCGGCTCCCTACAACTGCCTGCTGATGGTCTACCAGAAATTGCCGTCACACAACTACTCGCCCCGGCCGGTCGCCGAAGATGTCACGGGCCGGTGCCCGGCGCAACCCAGCGGTCTCGCAGCGGACAACATGCCATTCCCGCTCCGTCAGCCCGCGCGGCAGCTACTTCCACCGGAAATGGACGAACAGGCGCCCGAAGTTCTTGCCGTCCTTTTCCACCCGGTGGTAGAGCTGTTTCACGTCCCTCTGGTCCAGGAACCGCAGCACCCGCTTCTTGAGCTGGCCCGAACCTTTGCCGGGGATGATCTCGACAAGAGTCGCCTTCTTCGCCACCGCCTCGTCGATGATGCCACGCAACGCCCGGTCGATGTCGTGGCCCCGGTTGTAGATGTCGTGCAGGTCGAGCTTGAGTTTCACGGCCGACCGCTGACCCTCGTCTCCACCCGGCGCAGGGCGGTGACGTAGTCGTCGTGCGACCGCATCGCCGCCGCGATGCGCAGGTGGCGCAGCGCCTCGCGGGGCTGCCCCAGCCGCTCGAACGTGCGCCCCAACACGTGGTGGGCGTAGTGGTCGCTGGGGTCGCGGTCCAGCATTTCCTGCAGCTGGTCCCGAGCACGGCCGAGCTGAGCGGACTGGAAGTAGGCGCGGGCCAGCAGTTGACGTACGGAGCTGTTCTGCGGCTCCGCGGCGACGATCGGCTCCAGGAGCCGCGCCGCCCCCGACGCGTCCCCGGCCTCGAAGAACATCTCCGCCCGCCGGAACTCCTGCAACAGGTCCACCATCCAACCCCCTCGCCTCGGGACCGGCCCCGTGGGGCGGCCACCCACTGACGCTGGCACAACGCCGCGAACGCCGCCAGTTGTTCCGCCTGAGCCCGGTCGCGGCCGCCAGCTCAGTCCGCGCGGGGCGACCGCATCGACCAGGCCCGCACTCCGCCGACGATGCCCGCTGTGTTAGGCACCACAACCACGTCATCGCCCATGCGGGCCAGGTGATCGGGCCGGATCCGCCGCGCGTTGCCGCCGCCCAGATAGAGCCGGTCCCAGAGGAACACCGGACGCAGGCCATCCACGACCCCGCGTACCCGGCGCGACCAGAACGTGTCGCCGAGCCGGCGCCGCTCCTGCTCGCCGACGTAGGTGTCGTAACTCAGCCCCCAGCGCACCGGGGCGTGCGAGAGCTCCAGGTGCGGAGCGAGGACACCGCCGTCGAACAGGGCGCTGCCGAGGCCCGTGCCGAGGGTGAGGACGAGTTCCAGACCGGTGCCGGCGACCACTCCGGCCCCGTGGACCTCCGCATCGTTGAGCACCAGTACGGGAAGGCCGAAGGCGTCGGCCAGCACCGTCTGCACGTCAAACCCGAACCACTCGGCCACCAGGTCCGGGTCGACCTTGCTGCGCGGTCCGCTGCGGGTGACGTAGTGCGGGGTCGCCACGACGACCCCGTGCCGGATCATGCCCGGCATGCCCACCGTGATCCGGTCCGCGCCGGGCAACCGGCCCGCCAGGTCGACGAGGGTCTTCACGAAGAGCGCCGGAGGCAGTGGATATGGAGTGGGCACCCGCAGCGGGCGGGCCCGCATGGTGCCGGCCTCGTCGAGCACCGATCCCTTGATCCCGCCGCCGCCGCAGTCGATCGCCAGTGTGGTTCCCACCGGGCAAGTGTGCCCGGTCCGGCAAGCCGGCGCGTCGCCGTTGAGCCGATCGACGACCGGGCCAGAATGTGGCCATGGTCAGGTGGGAGTACGCGCTGCTCATTCGCCGGCGGACGCCCCGGGTGCAGGACAGCGGGTGGGAACTGACGTTCACCTGGTACGCCCCCGACGGCTCGATGGTTGACGTGTCGGCGTACGGCGACACCGCGTTGGCTCACCTCAACCGGGCCGGGGCGCTGGGCTGGGAGTTGGCCTCGGTGACCGAGGACGAGACCAAGCAGGGCAGCGCCGAGCTGCACCGCTACCACCTCAAACGACCACTGCCGACCCGGGCGCCGCGGCAGCGCGTCCGCCGGGCCGGGTCGCAGCGCCCACCAGCCGGCGATCAGCTGACCCCGATGGGCTGACGCCGGTCGGCTGATCCGTGGCCCGGCCCAGGAATGGACGCCCCGGTGGCGGGTAGAGGCGGCCGGGAGGTGAGCGATGCTCGGGTTGCCGCGTACCCCGCCGTCGGTCGAGCGGCTGCGGGCGATCGACGCCTTCCTCGCGGAGTCGTACGCCGACCTGCGCAAGCACGACGACCGGCTGCGCGCCGTCGGGGTCGAGATCCGGTTCGACCGCGGGGTGGCCCACCTGACCGGCGAGGTGGCCGATCCGCGCGAACTGCGGTTCGTCCGGCGGGTCGTCGGCAGGCTCGACGGGGTGCTGGCGCTCTGGTCCCGGGTGAGCGTCGACGGGCGCGAACCGGTCATGCTCGATCTCGGCTGCGGCGACACCAAGCAGTACGCCAGCAACGTGGGCATCGACCTGCGTCCGGCGCGCGGCGCGGACGTATTGGCCGATCTGTCCCGGTCGCTGCCGGTCGCCGCCGATTCGGTCGACGCGATTCTTGCGGTGCATGTGCTGGAGCATCTGATCGATTTCCTGGCTCTGGTCGACGACTGTCACCGGGTACTGCGGCCGGGCGGCACCCTGCACGTGATGAGCCCGTGGTGGGGGCACGTGAACGCGGTGGCCGACCCCACCCACGTACGGCTGCTGGACGTTCAGACCATCAAGGGCATCTGCCTGCGGCCACCCGGCGCTCCGCGCTGGTATCCCCTGCACGCCGGCTACGACGGCGCCTCGGTCTTCGCCGACCTCACCCCGCTCGGTCCGGACGACCCCGGGCCGGATGCGAGCCAGCTGGCCCGCTTCTTCGATTGAGCCGGCCGAGTGGGGATGGCGGCCTCCCCGCGATTGACCTAGGGTCGATCTCAGGTGTGCCGGGAAGTCTGGTCGGCGTCGTTCGAGACCTGCCTCCCCTCGACGCCGAAGGAGTTCCCGATGCGCGCCGGCGACCTCGCCCAGCCGTATCCGACCGTGACGTTGCAGACCCCGGCCCTGGAGGCGGCGCGGCTGCTCGCCGGGGAAAATCTGCCCGGGCTGATCGTCGTCGACGACGCCGGCCACCCGTCGTCGATCCTGCCGGGCACTCAGGTGCTGCGAATGGCCGTCCCCACGTACTGCATCGACGACCCGGCGCTGGCCCGGGTGATCGACGAGGCCGCGGCCGACGTGTTCCTGCGCGGTGTCGGCGACCGCACGGTGGCCGAGTGCATGCCCAAGGAGCCGCGCGAGCTGCCGGTGGTCGATCCCCGCGCCACGGTTCTCGAGGTGGCGGCGGTCATGGCCCGGACCCGCAGCCCCCTGGTCGCCGTCGCCACCAGGGGAGAACTGCTCGGGGCGATCACATTGGATGCGCTGCTCGACCGGATGCTCGCCGAATGAGCGTCACCGCCTGGATGTCGGTGGCCGTCTTCCTCATCGCCTACACATTGATCGCCACCGAGCGGATCCACCGGGTTGCCGCCGCGCTGGGCGGCGCGGTGGTGATGTTCCTGATCGGCGCCACCGATGCCCACGACGCCTTCTTCAGCGAAGACTCCGGGATCGACTGGAACGTCGTCTTCCTGCTGCTGGGCATGATGCTCATCGTCGCGGTGATGCGACGCACCGGCGTGTTCGAATACATCGCCATCTGGGCGGTCAAGCGGGCCGGTGGCCAGCCGTTCCGGGTGATGGTCATCCTGCTCCTGGTCACCGCGGTCGCCTCGGCCTTTCTCGACAACGTCACCACGGTGCTGCTGCTGGCGCCGGTGACGTTCCTGGTGTGCGAACGGCTCGGGGTTGCCGCGGCGCCGTTCCTCATCGCCGAGGCGATGGCGTCCAACATCGGCGGCACCGCGACGCTCGTCGGCGATCCGCCGAACATCATCGTCGGCATCCGAGGCGGCCTGTCGTACAACGACTTCCTGATCCATCTGACGCCGATCGTGATCCTGTTGACCGGCGTCTTCCTGGTGCTGTGCCGGTACCTGTTCCGGGCCTCCTTCCGGTACGACCCGCAACGGGCCGCGCAGATCGCCGCGCTCAACGAACGGGACGCGATCCGGGACGGCCGGCTGTTGGCCGTCAGCCTCGTCGTGCTCACCGTGGTGACGGCGGCCTTCGTCCTACAGAGGGTGCTCGGGCTGGACCCCGCGGTGGTGGCGATCATCGGCGGCCTGGTGCTCCTGGCACTGTCCAGACTGGACGCCGGCGACATCGCCAAGGACATGGAGTGGCCGACGCTCGTCTTCTTCGCGGGCCTGTTCGTGATGGTGGGCGCGCTGGTCACCACCGGCGTCATCGACGAGATCGCCAAGGCCGCGACCGAGGCGACCGAGGGTCGGCTGTTCTTCGCGTCGATGGTGCTGCTCTGGGGATCCGCCGCGACCTCGGCCGTGGTGGACAACATCCCGTACGTCGCGACGCTCAGTCCGGTGGTCGCCGAGATGGTGCGGGCCGACGGCACCAGCCAGTCCCAGGTGCTGTGGTGGGCGCTCACGCTCGGCGCCGACCTGGGTGGCAACGCGACCGCGGTGGGCGCCTCGGCGAACGTGGTCGTGCTCGGCCTCGCCGAGCGGGCCGGGCAACGAATCAGCTTCTGGCAGTTCACCAAGTACGGCCTGGTGGTCACGCTGGTGACGGTCACCCTGTGCGTGCCGTACCTGTGGTTGCGCTACTTTGCCTTCGCCTGAGTTCGAGGGCGTCACCGGCGAATAGAAGGAGGCTCGCGGATGACCGAGGTCCACGACAGCCCGCGGGATTGGGTGGCGGAGCACATCCGCTCGTACGTCGAGACCGGCGGGCGGGACGGCCACCTGTGGCGCGGCGTCCCCACCCTTCTGCTGACCACGCGCGGCCGGCGCTCGGGCGTTCTCCGCCGCACCGCGCTGATCTACGGCCGCGACGGCGACAACTACCTCGTGGTGGCGTCCAGCGGCGGCTCGCCCCGGCATCCGGCCTGGTACCTCAACCTGGTGGCCGATCCCGAGGTGGAGGTGCAGGTCCTCGCCGACACGTTCCGGGCCCGGGCCCGCACCGCGACCGCCGAGGAGCGGCCGGCACTCTGGCGCACGATGGCGGCGATCTTTCCGATGTACGACCAGTACCAGGCCAAGGCCGACCGGCAGATCCCGCTCGTGATCCTGGAGCCGTTGCCGCGCGCCTGAGCGCCCCCCGGCGAGCTGCCGGCGTACAGGGTCTCGTCCCAGGTCCAACGCGGCTCCGACACGTCACCGGATGCACGCCGGATCACCCCGCCAGATGGTCCGCCGCGGACGGGCAGCGGCCTATGGTTGGGGCGTGTCGAAGCCGCAGGTTCTGCAGATCGCCGGACACGAGGTCACCGTCACCAACCCGGACAAGGTCGTGTTTCCGCAGGAGGGGCACACCAAGCTCGATCTCGTGCAGTACTACCTCGCCGTCGCGGACGGCGCGCTGCGCGGCGTGGCCGGGCGACCGATGATCCTGAAGCGCTTTGTCAAAGGCATCGACGAGGAGGCGTTCTTCCAGAAGCGGGCGCCGGCCAACCGACCCGACTGGATCGAGGTTGCCGAGCTGCACTACGCCTCCGGGCGCTCCGCGGAGGAGGTGGTCGTCCGCACCGCCGCGGATCTGGCCTGGGTGGTCAACCTCGGCTGCATCGACCTCAACCCGCATCCGGTGCTCGCCGAAGATCTGGACCATCCCGACGAACTGCGAATTGACCTCGATCCGGTGCCTGGCGTCGACTGGCGCCAGGTGCTCGATGTCGCCATGGTGGCCAAGGAGGTCCTGGAAGACCACGGTCTGACCGGCTGGCCCAAGACATCCGGCTCGCGCGGGTTTCATGTGTACGCCCGCATCGAGCCCCGGTGGTCGTTCCGAGAGGTACGGCTGGCGGCCGAGACGGTGGCCCGCGAGGTCGAGCAGCGTGCCCCCGGCATCGCCACCAGCAGGTGGTGGAAGGAAGAGCGGGAGGGGGTCTTCGTCGACTTCAACCAGAACGCCAAGGACCGTACGGTGGCCTCCGCCTATTCGGTACGCCCGACGCCCGACGCCCGGGTGTCAACGCCGCTGGGCTGGGCGGAGGTGCCCGGCTGCCGGCGCCAGGACCTCACCCTGAGCAGCGTGCGCGAACGGTACGCGCGCATCGGCGATCCGTGGGAAGGCATTGAAAGGGCCGTCGGGTCGCTGGAGCCACTGCTCGACCTGGCCAAGCGGCTGGGTCCGGCCGAGAAGCCGCCGAAGGGGGTCGGTCGGCGCCAGACCACGATGCCGCTGATCGAGATCGCCCGGGCCAAGACGAAGCAGGAAGCGCTCGACGGGCTGGCCCGGTGGAGGGCCCGGCACCCCGACGTGGCCGACCGGCTCGAAGCCGCCGACGTCCTGGTGGACGGGATGCGCGGCCGCAGTTCGGTCTGGTACCGGATCCGGGTCAACCTGCAGCACGTACCCGAGGACGAGCGTCCCGCCCAGGAACCGCTCGAGGTGGACTACAACCCGTGGGTGCCCGGCGCCTGAGGCGCCCCTCAACCTTCGCGCCGATCATGGAGTTGTGGTGCCCCACAAAGGCGCGGAAACGGGGATACTCCAGGCACCACAAGTCCATGATCCACGGGGAGAGGGAGGGTGGGCACGGTGAGCGAGGCCAACGAGGAGCGGGACGGGGTCGCGCTGACCAACCTCGACCAGCCGCTCTTCGCCGACGCGGGCATGACCAAGCGGGATCTGGTGGATTATCTCGATGCGATGGCCGACCGGATGGTCCGGCACCTGCGGGACCGGCCACTCTCGGTGATCCGGGTGCTGCGCGGCCAGGCGCCGTTCATGCAGAAGAACGTCCCGAAGTACACCCCGTCCTGGGTGCCGACGGTGTCGCTCTGGGCGGAGAGCTCGCGGCGCGAGGTGACGTACGCGCTCGGCAACGACCGCCGCACCCTCCTGTGGTTCGCCAACCAGCGGGCCGTCGAGTACCACCCGACGCTGATCCGCGCCGACCGCTGGGACCGGCCGACGCACCTCGTCCTCGACCTCGATCCGCCGGACGGCGGGGCGTTCCCGCTCGCCGTCGCCGCGGCGCGGCTGGTACGCCAGGTACTGACCGACGCCGGCCTGGCGGGTGCGGTCAAGACCAGCGGCGCCAAGGGTGTGCACGTGTTCGTTCCCCTCGACGAACGAATCACGATGGAGGAGGCGGCGGCCGCGACCCGGGCCGTCGCCGCGCGCGCCGAGCGGCTCGACCCGGCGCTCGCCACCACCGCCTTCATCCGGGAAGACCGGGGCGGCAAGGTGTTCCTCGACTCGACCCGGGCCGGCGGGGCGACGGTGGTGGCGGTGTACAGCCCACGCCTCCGCGCCGGCGTGCCGGTGTCGTACCCGGTCGGCTGGGACGACCTGGACCGCATCAGCCCGGCGGACTTCACCATGCACACCGCCGTGCGCCTGCTCTCCGGCGGCGATCCGTGGGCCGACCAGATGCCCGAACCGCAGCGACTGGGCGCCGACCTGATCGAGGAGGGACGGACGATTCCGGTGGCCCGGGCGCAGGCGATGCACGAGGGCAAGCGCCGGGCCCGTGCCCGCCGCGGCGACGGCTGAGCCAGCACCGCGGCCGCGGCCGCCCCTTGCCGCCCGGCTCAAGCAGCAACCGGCCGTCCCGGAACGGCCTAGCGCGGGGTAACGTGCGGATTCAGTAGCCTGAACGGATGCCGCGATCGACCACCTACTCCCCGTCTGACCTGCTCACGGCGGCGGGAACACTGGTTGCCGAAGGGGGTCCCAGCAAGGCGACCGTCGGTGCGATCTCCGAGGTGAGCGGCGCTCCTGTCGGCTCTATCTACCACCGGTTCCCCTCGCGCGAGGTCCTGCTTGCCCACCTGTGGCTGCGTACCGTCGAGGGCTTCCAGCGCGGTTTCCTGAAGGTTTTAGGCGATGGCCCGCCACACCCGGCCGGGCTGAACGCCGCCCTCTACACCCCGCGGTGGGTGCGGCGAAATCTCACCGATGCCCGGATCCTGCTCCTGCACCGCCGTTCGGACTTCCTCACTCCGGACGCGCCCAGCGAACTCCGGAAGCGGGCTGAGGCGCTCGCCCAGCAGGTGGCCGACGGGATTGGGTCGTACGCCGCCGCCGCGCTCGGCAACTCCGGAAAGGCAGAGGTCCGCCGGGCGACCTTTGCCGTGATTGACATCCCGTACGCAGCGGTGCGCAGCTACGTCGTGGCCGCCCGGCGCCCACCGGCCTTCGTCGATGAGCTGATCGCGGACGCATATCGGGGGGTCATGCGGATTGGGGCCGCGCCGGACGGCGGTGTGTAGGGCGCCACAGGGCGGCCCCGACCCGTCACATTCGACGCCGGCATTCAGTCGTCCCTTCGGCGCACGTTGCCGTGCCTCGACGAGAAAGGGACGACGGTCATGCTGGACGAGACTGAGGCGGTTTCCGCAACGGCCCCACGGCGACGAAGGTCCCTACTACGCAGGGCCGGCCTTGTGGCAGTCGCCGTCCTGGCATCACTCCTCCTGCTCGCGTCCAGCGTGGCCTACGTGTGGCAGCCCCGGGACGGGGTGGACTACGCGCCGGAATACCTGCGGCGGGTGCGGTCCGAGTTCGTCGACACGCCGGTCGCCCGCATGCATTACGTCAAGACCGGTGACGGCCCGCCGGTGATCCTGGTGCCGGGCGGCGGTCAGTGGAGCTACTCCTACCGCGACACGATCCCGGCCCTGGCCGAGCACTTCACCGTCTTCGCCGTTGACCTGCCCGGACAAGGGTTCACCGAGTTGCGGGCGACGGACTTCGAGTACGACCTCGGCGCGATGGCGGACGCCCTGAGCGGGTTCATGGATGCCGTAGGCCTGGAGAAGGCCACCATCGTGGGTCACTCGTGGGGGGGCGCGGAGGCCCTCTACCTGGCCGAGGTCCAGCCCCACCGGATCGAGAAGCTGGTCCTGATCGCTTCCCCCGCCCTCGACGTGGAGTCCAGTCCAGACTGGCGGCCGCTCGAGTATCCAATTGTCGGCGAATTGATCGGCAAGCTGATGCGGAAGGAGGATGCGGCGCGGATGCTCCGTAAGGCCTTCAACCATCCGGACCGGGTCACCGACGAGATGGTCCGGGAGAACTGGGCCGCCATGTCCAGACGCGAGAACCGCAGGGCGATGTGGGAGCTTCAGCGCAACCTCGACTACCGCCAGACCGAACGGCGGCTGCCCGACGTGACCGCACCGACGCTGGTCCTGTGGGGCGCCGACGACCGGTTCGACGCGCCGTGGCAGGCGCGGGAACTGGGGCGCAGGATTCCGGACGCCGAGGTCCACGTCCTCGCCGACTGCGGCCACAATGTTCACGAGGACTGTCCCGAGGCCAGCAACCGCATACTGGTCCGGTTCTTGTCCGCGGCCGGGGCAGAGTAGTCCGCCGCGCGGGCGTACGGGAGGAGGGCCAGGCATGGCCGCATCGAAGCTCGACGATTTCTTTCCCCGCTGGGACTTCCGGGAACGGCACCGGACCCGGCTGACCGCTGATGCGCCGGAACCCGTCATCCGCGCCGTGACCGAAGCCACCTGGGGCGACTTCCCCGTCTTCCGGACGATCTTCTCCGCCGCCTCCGTCGGCCGCCGGCGGCCGCCGAGAGCCGGCCGGGTCTTCGACAACTTCCTCGGCACCGGTCCCGCCCTGGCGCGCTGCGACGACGAGGTGGTGTACGGCTGGATTGTGCACCTGGGGCGCCGGGCCGCCGGGCGCGGCCTGGTTGCCGTGCCGCCGGAGGAGTTCGCGGGCTTCGACCGGCCGCACACCGTGAAAATCGGCTTCAACTTCCGACACGTGGGCGATGTGCTGGTGACGGAGACCCGGGTATGCGCCGCGGACAGCCGTACCCGCGCACTTCCGGCCCTACTTCCTGGCGGTACGGCTGCCGGGCGGGCTCATCCGCCGCGAGTGGCTGCGCGGCATCCGTCGCCGGGCCGCCCGGAGCCTGGCCGAGCGGCACCCGCGGACGCCTCAGCCGTAGAGATCCTCGGCGTACCGGGGACCGTAGTAGGCCTCCAGATCCGCCAACGTCTCGTCCGGACGCTCCATGGCCTGGGCGATCCGAGCGCGGGACGGCACCGCCTCGGCGTTCCACGTCGCCGGCTTCCACAGCTGCGAGCGCAGGAATGCCTTCGAGCAGTGGTAGAAGACCTGCTCGATCTCGACGAGCAGGGCGAGGTCGGGCCGGTGCCTCTTGACGATCATGCGGTCGAAGAAGGGCGCGTCGCGCAGGAGGCGGGCCCGACCGTTGATGCGCAACGTGTCTCCCCGACCGGGCACCATGAACAGCAGGCCCACGTGGGGGTTCTGCAGGATGTTGCGGAAGCCGTCCGCCCGCCGGTTCCCCCGTCGCTCGGGAATGGCGATCGTCGTGTCGTCGAGCACCAGCGTGAATCCGGGCGGGTCGCCCTTCGGGGAGACGTCGCAGGTGCCGTCGGCCGCCGCCGTGGCCACCAGGCAGAACGGCGAATGGGCGAGCCACTGCTTGTCGTACTCGTGCAGGGTCTGTCGGTCCTTGTTGGCGACCCGGGGCAACGGCCGGCCGAGCACCTCGGTGAGTTCCGCCTCAGCGGTGATTTCGACGAATCCCCGGCGCTCGGTCATTCTGCTCCCCCGCTCTTCCATTCTGGAATGGACGCTCTACTATAATTGGCATGGCCAGTGTAGATCAGCCGCTTATGCCCCCGGGGCAGACGCCATCTCCGCTGTTGCGGTTCGGCCTGCCCGAGTTCGCTCCCGTCGTGCCCGCACCGCCCGCGGTTCCGATGATCACCGTGGGTGGCACGGTGCGCCGGCCCACCCAGTTGGCCCTGAGCCAACTGATGGCGCTGTCTGCCCGCCGGGAGATCTGCCGCGACCTGCACTGCGTGACCACCTGGACGGCGACGGGCCTGCGCTGGAGCGGCGTTCCATTCCGCGCCATCCACGAATTCCTGGCCGACCTCGTGCGGCCGCACCGGGACGCGCGCTGGGTCACCTTCACCGGCCTTGACGGCTACCGGGCCTGCCTCCTGCTGGCCGACGCCCTCGACGCCGACGTCCTGCTCGCTGATCTGCTCGACGGGCGGGCCCTCACCGCCGAAAACGGAGCACCGGTGCGACTGGTCGCTCCCGCCCAGTACGGCTACAAGAGCGTTCGGCATGTCAGCGCGATCGAGTACGGACTGCGCTACGACCCCGGGTCGGCCGGCTGGCTCGCGCATCCGCGCGCCCGCGTCGCTCTGGAGGAACGCAGCCGGTTCCTGCCCGGGCGCGTCTGGCGGCCCGTCTGGCGCGGGGTGCAGCCGCGGGTGCGCCGTGTCTACACCCGCTACCGCGCGAGCTGAACCGGTGGCAGACACGCCACGTCCGACCGCCACTATGGCGTGCCGGCCGGCGGCCGGAAGCTGAGGTCATCGCTCACGGCGCCCCCGGTGAGCAGTTCGCTGCCCACGCGCCCGAGCGCCGCCATGGCCACGCCAAGCGGCCCAGGCCCGAAACTCACCCGGGCCACCCCGAGATCGTTCAGCTCACGCACGGACGGCCCGCCCGGCACGCCGAAGGCGTTGACCGGCGCGTCCAGTTCGCCGACGAGGCGACCCAGCAGATCCGCACCGCGGGCCCGGATCGGGAAGATGCAGTCGGCTCCGGCGTCCAGGTACGCCCGCCCACGTTTCACCGCCTCCTGCACGTCGGACGGCGACTCGAACGGCAGGTCGAGGCGGGCGTTGAGCACCAGGGGTACGCCCTCGGCGTCCGCCCGCTCGCGCGCCGCCGCGACGCGAAGCGCCGCCTCCCGTACCGGCCGTCCGCGGTCCTCGATGTTGCAGCCCACCACGCCCGCGGCGACCGCCCGCGCGATGGTCTCCGACACGTCGCGCGGCGTCTCGCCGTAGCCGGCCTCGAGGTCGGCCGTGACCGGCAGATCGACAGCGGCGACGATGCGGGCGACGGCCGCGAGCATCTCGTCTCGGGTCAGCACCTCGCCGTCGGCGACGCCCAGGGCCGCGGAGATCGGCCAGCTCCCCGTGGCGACCGCGCGACAGCCCGGTAGCGCGGCAACCGTTCGCGCGCTGGCCACGTCCCATATGTTGACCAGCACCAGGATCTGCGGGTTGAGGTGCAGCTCGCGCAGCCGCTGCGCCTTCGCCACCTGATCGCCCAATTCCGCCTCCGTCTCGGTCAGGCCGGCTCTAGTTCACGCCTCGCAGTGCGCCTTCAGGCTATGCGCCTCCGTTTCGACGTAGCGGCGGGTGAGCCGGTCGGTCAGGAGCCGGGCGAGGCCCGCCAGCGGCCCGGAGTGCTCGATGCCGAGCGTGACGCTCGTCCCGCCCGGGCCGTCGGTCAGCACGTGATCACCCAAGGTCGCGACGCCAGGTGAACGCCGGATCCAGACGAACGACCGCCCGGGCTGGACGTCGGTGACGGTCCACACGGCCGTACCCAGTTTCGGCTGGGTCAGGCGGACGCGGGCACCGGGCCGCATCCCGCCCGGATCCAGCCACCTCGCGCTCGTCACCGTGGGTGTCCAGTCCGGCCACCGCTCGACGTCTAGCAGCACCTTCCATACGGCTGCCACCGGCGCCGCGATCATCGTCGTGGCTTTCATGGCGTCCTCCGTCCCGCGAACGACATTTCTGTACCACACGGTACAGACGTCGGTGACATCTGCCTAGCCGGCGCCTCAGAGCTCTCCATCACTCCACTTCCGGGCGACGCGAAAGGTTCCATCCGTCTTCGGCGAGCGGTCGATGGCG
>DASVMV010000324.1:0-3001 GCA_036384155.1 Micromonosporaceae bacterium | reverse complement strand
GGGGGCCGCGGTGCTGCCCGGCTTCGTGGACAGTCACGCCCACCTGGTCTTCGCCGGGGACCGGGCCGCCGAGTTCGCCGCCCGGATGGCCGGGGAGCCGTACACCGGGGGCGGCATCCGCACCACCGTCGGCGCCACCCGGGCCGCCTCCGACGACGAGCTGCGCGGCACCGTGCGCCGGCTCCGCGCCGAGGCGATGCGGCAGGGCACCACCACCATCGAGATCAAGAGCGGGTACGGCCTGACTGTCGCCGACGAGGCTCGCTCGCTGCGGATCGCCGCCGAGTTCACCCCGGAGACCACCTTCCTCGGCGCGCACGTCGTCCCGGCCGAGTACGCCCAGCGCCCCGACGACTACGTCGGCATGGTCTGCGGGCCGATGCTCGCCGCCGCCGCGCCGTACGCGCGCTGGATCGACGTCTTCTGCGAGCGGGGCGCCTTCGACGTCGACCACGCGCGCGCGATCCTCGCCTGCGGGCAGGCCGTCGGGCTGGGGGTGCGGCTGCACGCCAACCAGCTCGGCCCGGGGCCGGGCGTCCAGTTGGGGGTGGAGCTGGGCGCGGCCAGCGTCGACCACTGCACCCACCTGTCCGACGCCGACGTTGACGCGCTGGCCTCGACCCTGGTGGATTGGGCCTCCGGTTCGGCGACGGCCACCGTCGCCACCCTGCTGCCCGGCGCGGAATTCTCCACTCGGTCGCCGTACCCGGACGCGCGCCGGCTGCTCGACGCCGGCGTCACCGTGGCGCTGGCCACCGACTGCAACCCCGGGTCGTCGTACACGTCATCGATGCCGTTCTGCATCGCGCTGGCCGTACGCGAGATGGGGATGACCCCGGCGGAGGCGGTGTGGGCGGCGACCGCGGGTGGCGCCGCGGCGCTGCGCCGCGACGACATCGGGGTGCTGCGGCCGGGTGCCCGTGCCGACCTCGCCATCCTCGACGCGCCCTCGCATCTGCACCTGGCCTACCGGCCAGGGGTTCCACTGATCAGCCAGGTCCTGCACAACGGAGTGCCGCAATGCCAACCGTGACCACGCCAACCGTGACCGTCCAACCCACCGGGGTGTCGCCGGCCGACGTGCTCGCCGTCGCCCGCCGGTCGGCCCGGGTCGCGCTTGATTCATCCACTGTGGACGCCATGACGGCCAGTCGGGCCATCGTCGACCAGATCGAGCGCGAGGGCAATCCGGTGTACGGCGTCTCGACCGGGTTCGGCGCCCTGGCCAACACGTCCATCGCGCCCGAGCGCCGGGCCGAACTGCAGCACGCCCTGATCCGCTCGCACGCCGCAGGCCTCGGCGCGCCGATGCCCACCGAGGTGGTCCGGGCGATGATGCTGCTGCGGGTCCGGTCGCTGGCGCTGGGCCGGTCCGGGGTCCGTCCACTGGTCGCGCAGGCGCTGGTCGACCTGCTCAACTCGGACATCACGCCCTGGGTGCCGGAGCACGGCTCGCTCGGCGCGTCCGGCGATCTGGCGCCGCTGGCCCACTGCGCGCTGGTGCTGCTCGGCGAGGGCTGGGTGGTCGGTGCGTCCGGCGAGCGTGTCGACGCGGCCGACGCGCTGCGGGCGGCCGGGTTGCGGCCGATCGAGCTGGCGGCCAAGGAAGGGCTGGCCCTGATCAACGGCACCGACGGCAGGCTCGGCATGCTGCTGCTGGCGATCTCCGACGCGGCCCACCTGTTCACGATGGCCGACGTGACGGCGGCCCTGGCGATCGAGGCGATGCTGGGTTCGGAGCGGCCGTTCCTGGCCGAGTTGCACGAGATCCGGCCGCACCCCGGCCAGGCGGTGTCCGCGGCCAACATCCACCGGCTGCTGCAGAACTCGGCCATCATGGACTCGCACCGGCACGACCTGGCCCACGCGGTGCAGGACGCCTACTCGATGCGGTGCGCGCCGCAGGTGGCCGGTGCCGCCCGGGACACGCTGTCCTATGCGGACACCGTCGCCGGCCGGGAGCTGCTGTCGGTGGTGGACAACCCGGTGGTCCTGCCGGACGGGCGGGTGGAGTCGACCGGCAACTTCCACGGCGCGCCGCTGGGCTTCGCCGCCGACTTCCTGGCCATCGCCGCCGCCGAGGTGGGCGCCATCGCCGAGCGGCGGGTGGACCGGCTGCTCGACGTGACCCGGTCGCGGGACCTGCCGGCGTTCCTCTCCCCCGACCCGGGCGTCAACTCGGGACTGATGATCGCCCAGTACACCGCCGCCGGGATCGTGGCGGAGAACCGTCGCCTGGCCTCCCCCGCGTCGGTCGACTCGCTGCCGACCAGCGGAATGCAGGAGGATCACGTCTCGATGGGCTGGGCCGCGGCCCGCAAGCTACGTACCGTTCTCGACAACCTCACCAGCCTGCTCGCGGTCGAACTGCTCGCTGCGGCCCGCGGACTGCAGTTGCGCTCCCCGCTCACGCCGTCACCGGCCGGGCGGGCGGCTGTCGCGGCCGTTCGCGAGGCGGCCGGCGATCCCGGCCCGGATATCTTCCTCGCGCCGGTCATGGACGCCGCCCGAGCGCTGATCGCCGGCCGCGGCCTGCGCGCTGCCATCGAGCGCGAGGTCGGCGCCCTCGGCTGATGACCCTGGCTTCGCTCACCCGCACCGCCGCACACTGAGGACATGGAACCGGGAGAATTCGACGCCACCAGCGCGCCCGCCGTCGTCGGCGCCGGGTGGCGGTCCACGAGCACGGCGCTGACCGGCTCCGCCATTGCGGGATACGCGCTGCTCGCCGCGTTCGCCCGGCCGCTGACGCTGCCGGCGGCGGCCGCGATCCTGCTGCCCGGCGGCGCGCTGCTGTGGTGGGGACTTCGGCGTACGACCGATCGGGCGGTCCGGGTCGGCTGGCCCACGGTGCTCACCTGGATCGCGCTGGGTCTGCTGTTCTGCGGGTGGGAGTTGGTGGCCTTCTACTCCGGCAACGATCCGGCGCACCCGACCTTCAGCATCCTCACCGACCCGATCTTCGCCACCTACCCCGGCCGGGTCGCCGGCTATTCGCTCT
>DASVMV010000323.1:0-2804 GCA_036384155.1 Micromonosporaceae bacterium | reverse complement strand
CGACGCCGCGCGTGGAAACGCGGGTCGCTGGCGCGCACGGCCGAGGCGAACTTGGGGTCCTCGGCAAGCGACCGCTCGATCTGCTCGAACAGCCGCTGCTCGTGCTCCGAGAGCGGCACGGCACTCCTCCCCGGTCACGCTGGCCGGCCCACTGCGGACCGACAGACCGTGGCAGCCACGTGGCTGCTTGAGGCAAGTCTACGAGGGCGTACGCGGGTCGGAAAGCGGGACGACCGACGGCCGGGGCGGTTTTTCGCTCCGCCGGAGGTCCGAGCCGCTCAGCAGGCTCGCCGGGCGGACGACGTTACGCCCGAATCGGGCAGCCGCGGCATCGGCGGCGGCCTCCGCCTCCCGCCAGCCGCGTTCGGGCGCGTCGAGCGTGGGCTGCCGGGGCGACGACGCCGCCGCTGCCAGGCCTTCGACCCGTACGCCGACGAGCCGGATGCGCTCGCCGGGTCGTAGCGCATCGAAGAGCGCCCAGGCCGCCTCGAAGAGCTCCCGGGCCACGTCCGTGCCGGTCGCGAAGGTTCGGGATCGATTGATGGTGCGAAAATCGGCCAACCGGACTTTGATCGTGACGGTGCGGCCCACCTGGCCGGATTGGCGCAGCCGGACCCCCACCTTGTCGGCCAGACCCAGCAGCGCTCGGCGCACCACCAGCGGATCGGCTACGTCGGTGTCGAACGTGACCTCCGCGCCGATCGACTTGTCGACCTGTTCGGGCGTTACCCGCCGCGGATCGCGTCCCCAGGCCAGCTCGTGCAGGTGGGCGGCGGCGACGCCACCGAGCGCCGACCGGAGCATGCCCGCCGGCGCCGCGGCAAGGTCGCCCACCGTCGCCAGGCCCAGGCGGGTGAGGATCTCCGCCGCGCGCTCGCCGACCCCCCAGAGGGCCGAGACCGGCAGCGGGTGCAGGAAGTCCAGCACGAGCCCGGCCGGGATGACCAGCAACCCGTCCGGCTTCGCCCGGGTCGATCCCAGCTTGGCCACGAACTTCGACGGGGCGACCCCGACCGAACAGGTCAATCCCTCCTGCTCGGCCACCCGCCAGCGGATCAGCCTGGCGATGTCGGCGGGCCGGCCGAACAGCCGACGCGCCCCGCCGACGTCGAGGAACGCCTCGTCGAGGGAAAGCGGCTCCACCAGCGGCGTGACGTCCCGGAAGATCTGCATGACCGCCCGGGATGCGGCGGTGTACGCGGCGAAGTCGGGCGGCAGGAAGGCCGCCTGGGGACACAGCAGCCGCGCCCGGGCGGTCGGCATGGCGCTGCGGACGCCGTACCGGCGGGCCTCGTAGCTGGCCGAGCTCACCACCCCGCGCGGTCCGATGCCGCCCACCACCACCGGCCGACCCCGCAGCTCGGGCCGCCGGCGCACCTCGACCGAGGCGAAGAACGCGTCCATGTCGACGTGGAGCACCGGGCATCCGCTGTCGTCCGCGGCGGCGCCGAACCGCGGATCGGCGCCCCTCGGCACGGACTGACTGCGGCCCACATGCGCAGGCTAACTCCCGGGTACGACGCGATCAGGCCGGCCGGGACCGGACGGCGATCAGCGGGATGGTCATCTCGGCCGCCGTGTACGAGCCGTGGTAGGCCACCAGTCGCGACTCGAGTGGGTTCTCGGTGCGGGTGGCGAGCACGGCATACGACTCGTGGCAGGCCACGACCACGTCGCCCACCCGCTGCAGATGCGCTTCCGGCACGGCACCGAACCAGCCGGCGGCCACCGCCTCGTCCCGGCTGGCCACCCACGCCGCGTCCCCGAGCACCGCGCGCCAGGTGCTGAGGACATCGGCGAGCGCGCCGGGCACGGCGTGCAGATATCGCACCCGCGGCTCGCCCGCCACCACCCGTACGCCCATCCGCAGCTGAGGATCAGCGTCCAGATCGATCCGGCGGTCGAGGGGCACGTTGAGCTGGCCGTGGTCCGCCGTCACGAGCAGCGCCGAGTCGGCCGGCAGCCCCGCCACGAGCCAGGTCAGCAGGCGGTCCACCACCCCGACCGCAGTCCGCCACGAATGGGAATCCACGCCGGCGAGGTGACCGTGCCGATCCAGGTCCGGGTGATAGCCGTACACGAGTGCCGGGCCGTCACCGGCCCGCAGCGCTGCCAGCATCTCCCGGGCCAGCCCCTGAGGGTCCGCCGCGGATCGGTACGCGCCGCCGCGGTTGGCCGCCCGGGTGAGCCCGCTACGCGCGAACTCCGGCCGGCCCACCACGGTGACCGCGACC
Organism: Micromonosporaceae bacterium; assembly: GCA_036384155.1. Taxonomy (GTDB): domain Bacteria; phylum Actinomycetota; class Actinomycetes; order Mycobacteriales; family Micromonosporaceae; genus DASVMV01. The sequence goes on along the minus strand of DASVMV010000323.1, from coordinate 570 downwards.
CCGGCCGCCCGCGCCCGCTCCAGCTGCGTCGGCACCGGCTGCCAGCCGGCCGGATCCGGCTCGTCGCGCCAGTCGGTGTGGGTCAGCACCCGGTCGGTGCCCGGTACGGCGACCCGGAACCCGAGGACGCCGTGCGGACCCGGGGGCGCGCCGGTGCCCAGCGTGACGAGACTCGTCGGGGTGGTGGACGGAAAGCCGGTGGTGATCGGGCGGCCGGCCGCCGCCAGGTCGGCCAACGTCGGCGCGTGCGGCGCGGCGAGCGGGATCTGGTACCAACCCAGCCCGTCCACGAGCAGGACGGCGACCCGGCGTACCCCGTCGAGCTGGGCGGCGAGCCCGAGCGGATCCGCGCCGCCCGAGACGCCGAGTCCGGCCAGGACGCCGGGCAGCACGTCGGCCAGGCTCGCCTCTCCGTACCGGGGATGGACCGGCCGGAACACGTCCGTCACGGCGCCGCCCGCCGGGCAAGCAGGTGAAGCTGGGTGGCCACGTCGCGTAACGGCGACCGGGCGGCGGCGGCCAGTTCCAGCTGGAGCAGCGCCGCGGAATCGGAGTCGGCGACGACCGCCG
>DASVMV010000322.1:0-2916 GCA_036384155.1 Micromonosporaceae bacterium | reverse complement strand
GGGACGAACCTCGCGAGGGGTTCCGAGGGAAGCCATCAGGATCGGCCTGCTGTCAGACAGGCCGGCACGAATGACAGGGAAATCCTGGAGTAGGAGCGTACACCAGCTTGGCCAGAAGGCGCCGGCGTCGCGGACGGCCGTGGCACGCAGACCCGCGCACTTTGCCACGACGTCGGCGAGGGCGGCGAACACCGGATCCAACTCGGCGCTCGCCGTTGTCTGCCGGTCGGCCGGTACGCCCGCGGCACTGGCCGCGCCGGGCGCGCCGGCCGGCCGGAACCGGTCGAGCAGTTCCCGGACCGCGGGCATAAGTCCACGCTGCCGCCGGTGACGCGTTGCCGGCAGAGGCGGACCGCCCCGACCGCCACGGTCTTTGGCCCCGTCAACCCGGCGGGTGCCCGGCCTTATCCCGGCGCGGCGGGTCCAGCGGGCGCGTCCTGGTCCGCGCTACAAGATCCCGCGCAGCGGAGTGCGGTCGATGAACAGCCGTCCCAGGCCGAAGCAGGTCGGCACGGCGAGGAGGCCGACCAGCACGGCCTTTCCCTCGGCCGGCAGATCGAGCGGCCGCGCTGCGATGGCCAGGGTGAGCAGGACCGGAGCCTGGAGCACGAAGGCGGCGAAGGCCGCGCGGCCGCAGGCGGTCGAGAGCGGACCAGCATGCGCCAGCCGCCGCTGCGCCAGTCCGAGAATCCACACCGATCCCGCCACCACGAGGCAGGCCTCCACGCCCGCGAGCGCTGCCGCCTGCCAGTGCCAACCGCCGAGGAACGGGCCGGCGTCCGCGGCGAGATTCGACACCCCGAACGCGACCGCCAGCACGGGCACGACGGCGATCGTCGCCGCGACCGCGCGGCCACACCCGCGGTGCACCCGCTCCGGCACGGCCGCCGCCCAGCCCCGCGCGGAGACGGCGATACCCATGACGAACAGCGCGGCACATTGCGGCCACTGCCAAACGTGGAGGTCGAGGATCTGGGTGCTGCGTGCAGGCGCCACCAGCCGCACGGCGAACGTGACGACGGCGACCGCGACCGTCGCCGCGACCAGATGGCCACTTCTCACCGCGCCCGGCTCCCGCTCCGGGCGACGCCGTCGCCGCGCGGCGTACCCAGCCCACGCCGCGTACGCCAGCGAGAAGATCAGCAGCACCTCGGCGAACCACAGCGGGCCGGAGTCGAGGAACGGTTGCCGGTGGGTGAACACCCACCAGTACGAGACGCGGTGGCCCGCGGCGAGGTAGGCGAACCACATGAACAGCGGCCAGAACAGCAGGACGAAGCACAGGAACGGCACGCCGAGGCGCAGCGCCCGGTCCACCGCGAACCGGGCCGGTCCCCGACGCGCCAGCGAGCCCGGCGCGAACAGCCCGGCGAGGAAGAAGAACGTGCCCATGACGAAAAGGGCCGACGGCCCGAACACCACGGCCAGCGCCAGCTCCGACCGGCCGTCGAACGTCACCTCGTTGACCTCGTCGTATGGCCAGCCGCCGATCGCCGAGTAGCCGAGCAGGGCGTGGCCGGCGATGACCCACGCGACCATGACGGACTTGAGATTGTCGACCGGCGGCAGCCGCCGCGTCGACACCGCCTGGACCAAAGCGGACATGCCTCGGCTCCCATCCGCAACGTGCCGGCCCGTTAACCCTTCCTTTAGGATGCACGGTGCCCGCTCGCCGGCGGCGAGGAGGTCTCGACCGCACGCCGAACGGTGGGCGACGTGCGCCGTCTGACGCAGGATGGGCCGTGGCGCACGCCGCTCGGATCCGTCGCGTCACGCGGACGGGTGTTTGGCCAGAATCTCCTTGAGCCGTTCGACGAAGCGCAGCGACTCGTCGTGCTCGCGCTGCCACACGTTGCGGCCGAAGATGAGCCCGCTCGCGCCCGCCTCCATCGACTGCCGGGCCTTCTCGAGCATGGCCTCGTCGCCGGCCCGCTCGCCGCCGGAGACCAGCACGAGGGTCCGGTTGGCGGAGTGGACGACCGCGTCGATGGCCTGCTGGCTGGAGAACTCGCCGTCGTACGGCGCCTTGACCCCGGTGCGCTTGTCCGGATGCGGGAAGTTGACCTTCACCACGTCGGCGCCCAGCTCGCTGGCGGTGCGGGCGGCGTAGTCGACGGCGTAGAACGAGTCCTTGCCACCCTTCGCCTCGATCGCGGCGCCGCGCGGATAGGCCCACACGATCAGCGGCATGCCCAGCCGGTCGGCTTCCCGGCGCACCGCCCGCAACTGGGCGAAGTCGTGCTCTTGGGCCGGGGATCCGACGTAGAGGGTGTATCCCACGGCGTCGGCGCCCAGTCGCACCGCCTCCGCCACGCTGGCCTGCAGCGGTGAGAGCGCCTCCGCGTCCGGCGGGATGTCGGTCTTGCCGTTGAGCTTGAGAATCAGCGGCACCTCGCCGGCGTAGTCCCAGTAGAACTTCTCGGCCAGTCCGATCTGCACCGCAATGCCGTTGAAGCCGCCCTCCACCGCCAGCTTCAGGATGTAATGCGGGTCGCCGGCCGCGGGGTTGGCGAAGAAGTCGCGCGGCCCGTGCTCGAGCCCCTGGTCGTACGGCAGGAAGATCGCCGTGCCGTTGCGCAGCCCGTTCTGGTGCAAGATCCGATGCAGGCGCGCCTTCTTACCCGTGTTCAACCCGAGCTGTGCGAGCGGCGGTCGCGGTGTCACGGTCATCATCCCCTCCGGTATGACGCTCAGCCTCGCGTCTGTCCTCCGCCGGCGACAGGGCCACCGCGCACCGGCGGCCCGGGCCGAAGGTCCCGGGCCAGGCGCACCGCCGCAAGGCCGGTCAGCGCGGCCGCGGTCACGGCCATCGCCGATCCCGCGGCGACACCGATGGCGGCGATGACCACCGCGGACTGGCCGGCCCCCCACAGCGGGCTGCTGATCGCCACGAACACGGTCAGCCCGGCCGCCCAG
>DASVMV010000321.1:0-4480 GCA_036384155.1 Micromonosporaceae bacterium | reverse complement strand
TCGGACATCGAGGTCGAGCACACCGAGGACGAGGGCGAACTGATCTCGATCCGGTACGGCCCCGAGGTCGTCGTCGCCACCACCCGGGCCGAGACGATGCTCGGGGACACCGCGGTGGCCGTGCACCCGGACGACGACCGGTACCGGCATCTGGTCGGCACCGAGGTTGAACTGCCGCTCACCGGCCGGCGCATCCCGATCGTGGCCGACGAGCACGTCGACCCGTCGTTCGGCACCGGCATGGTCAAGGTCACCCCGGCCCACGACCCGAACGACTTCGAGATCGGTCAGCGACACAACCTGCCGTCGCTGACAATCATGGACGACCGCGGGGTGATCACCGCCCACGGCCCCTTCCAGGGCCTCGACCGGTTCGAGGCCCGGCCGGCGATCGTCGCCGCGCTCCGCGAGCAGGGCCGGATAGTCGCCGAGAAGCGACCGTACCTCCACGCGGTCGGCCACTGCTCCCGCTGCAACACCACCGTCGAACCCCGGCTGTCGCTGCAGTGGTTCGTCAACACCGGCCCACTGGCAAAGGCCGCCGGCGACGCGGTGCGCGACGGCCGGGTCCGCATCGAGCCGCCGGAGCTCGCCAAGCGCTACTTCGCCTGGGTCGACAACATGCACGACTGGTGCATCTCCCGCCAGCTGTGGTGGGGTCACCGCATCCCGGTCTGGTACGGCCCGGCTGGCGAGGTTATCTGCGTCGGACCGGACCAGCAGCCACCCACGGACCCCGGTTGGCGCCAGGACGAGGACGTGCTTGACACCTGGTTCTCCAGCGGCCAGTGGCCGTTCTCCACCCTCGGCTGGCCCGAGCAGACCGCCGATCTGGCGAAGTTCTATCCGACCAGCGTGTTGGTCACCGGATACGACATCCTCTTCTTCTGGGTCGCCCGGATGATGATGTTCGGACTGTACGCGATGGACGGCCGACAGCCGTTCGACGTCGTCGCGCTCCACGGCATGGTCCGCGATCAGTACGGCAAGAAGATGTCGAAGTCGTACGGCAACGTCGTCGACCCCCTGGACTGGATCGACCGGTTCGGTGCCGACGCGACCCGGTTCACGCTGGCCCGCGGCGCTAACCCGGGCCAGGACGTCCCGGTGAGCGAGGAGTGGTGCCAGGGCTCGCGCAACTTCTGCAACAAGCTGTGGAACGCGACCCGGTTCGCCCTGCTCAACGGCGCGCACGTGAACGGCGACCTGCCCGAACCGGGTCGGCTGTCGACCGTCGACCGGTGGATCCTGTCCCGCCTGCAGCGCGTGGTCGCCGAGGTGGACGAGCAGTTCGAGGCGTACGAGTTCGCGAAGGTGTGCGACACCCTCTACCACTTTGCGTGGGACGAGGTCTGTGACTGGTACGTCGAACTCGCCAAGCCGGTGCTCGCCGGCGGCGGCGAGCCGGCTGAGGCCACCCGGCGGGTGGTCGGTCACGTCCTGGACCAGTTGTTGCGCCTGCTTCACCCGGTCATCCCCTTCGTCACCGAGGAACTCTGGACTGCACTGACCGGCCGCGAGACCGTCATGACCGCCGCCTGGCCGGCCGCCGTACCCGATCTCGTCGACGACGCAGCAGAGGCGGAGACCGCCACCCTGCAGCGCGTGGTCACCGAGATCCGCCGGTTCCGCTCCGACCAGGGCCTGCGGCCCGGACAGCGGGTTGCGGCCCGGCTCGCCGGGCTGACCGAGGCGGGGATCGCCGCCCACGAGCCGCTGATCCGGTCGCTGGCCCGGCTCGACGGGGCCGGCGACACGTTCACGGCCGGCGCGACCCTCGCGGTGACCCGGGCCGTGACCGTCGAACTGGACACCCGCGGTGCGATCGACGTGGCGGCCGAACGGGCCCGCCTGGAGAAGGACCGGGCAGCCGCGGAGAAGGAGGCCGCGCAGGCGCACGGCAAGCTCGGCAATCCCGCGTTCGTGGAGAAGGCGCCAGAGCAGGTCGTCAACAAGATCAGGGAGCGGCTGGCCGCGGCGGAGGCCGACCTGGCCCGGATCGCCGCCGCGCTGGAGGCACTGCGATCGTGAGCGCGCGCACCGATCCCGCGTTCGTCGAGGTGGACGCCGAGCTGAACGCTCGGGGCTTTACCCGGATGGCGTTCGAGCTCGGCCGGATCGAGCGGTTGCTGGACCTGTTGGGCAGCCCGCACCGGGCGTACCCCGCAATCCACCTCACCGGGACCAACGGCAAGACGTCTACGGCCCGGATGATCGACTCGCTGCTGCAGGCGTTCGGGTTGCACACCGGCCGCTACACCAGCCCGCACCTTGAGACGGTCCGGGAGCGCATCAGCCTGGACGGCGAACCGGTGAGCGAGGACCGGTTCGTGGCGGCGTACCGCGAGGTCGCCCCGCTCGCCGGCCTGGTCGACCGCGAGTCGGCCGAGCCGCTCACCTACTTCGAGATGACTACCGCGCTGGCGTTCGCGACGTTCGCCGACGCGCCCGTCGACATCGCCATCGTCGAGGTGGGGCTGGGCGGGGCCGAGGACGCTACCAACGTGCTCGGGGCGGGCGTCTGCGTCATCACGCCCATCGGCCTCGATCACACCGAATGGCTCGGCGACACGATCCAGGACATCGCCCTGGCCAAGGCGGGCATCATCCACAAGGGCGCCACCGTGGTGGTGGCAGCGCAGGAGGAAGAGGCGGCCCGACCGATCCTCGAACGGTGCGCGGAAGTGGACGCGACCGTCGCCCGCGAAGGCAGCGAGTTCGGGGTGCTGCGGCGGGCGATGGCCGTGGGCGGCCAGGTGCTCGCCCTGCAGGGGCTCGGCGGCGTCTACGAGGACGTATTCGTACCGCTGCACGGCGCGCACCAGGCGCAGAACGCCGCGGTGGCCCTGGCGGCCGTGGAGGCGTTCCTCGGCGCGGGCGCCACCCGGCAGCTCGACGTGGCCACTGTGCGGGAAGGCTTCGCGGCTGCCACCTCGCCCGGGCGGCTGGAGCGGGTGCGGACGGCGCCGACGATCCTGCTCGACGGGGCGCACAACCCACACGGGATGGCTGCGACGGTGGCCGCGCTGCAGGAGGAGTTCGCGTTCAGCCGGCTGATCGCCGTGGTGGCCGTACTCGCCGACAAGGACGCCGCCGCGTTGCTCGACCTGCTGGAGCCGGTGGTCGACGCGGTGGTGGTCACCCACAACACGTCGAGCCGCGCGATGCCGGTCGATGAGCTGGCGGGCCTTGCCACCGATGTCTTCGGGGAGGACCGGGTGACCGTGGCGCAGGCGATGCCGGAGGCCATTGAGGCGGCCGTTGAACTGGCCGAGACGGACGTCCAGGGTGGGCTGAGCGGGGCTGGGATACTGGTGACCGGGTCGGTCGTGACCGTCGCCGACGCGCGGCGACTGCTGAAGCGATGACCCAGCCGCCGCGGCCCTCCGGCCTGCGCGACCCGGTCCGGGCCGTGCGCAGCCTCGGCGCCACCACGCTGGCCATCGAGGCTGTGGTGCTGCTCCTCGCCATCCAGCCGCTGCGCCTGGTCGGCGGCGACCTCCGCGGCGTGGCCATCGCCGTGATCGTCGCCCTTGCCGTGCTGGCCGCCGCCCTCGCCGGCCTGCTGCGCCGGCGGTGGGCGTGGCACGCGGGCTCCGTACTGCAGGTGCTGCTGCTGCTCAGCGGGCCGCTGCACTGGTCGCTGGGCGTGCTGGGCGTGATCTTCGGCGCGGTGTGGCTGTACGTCCTGCACGTGCGCCGGACGATCCTCGGCTAGGCCGGCGAGGGCGAAGCCACTGCCCGGTCGCGCCATTCGGTGAGGGCGATGCCGTGGCCGTCCGGGTCGCGGAAGGCCGCCGCCCATACCTCCAGCTTCGCGCCCCGATTCACCACCCGGGGTGCGTAGGTGAAGCGGACGCCCTTCTCGGCGAGCCGGGCGTACGCCCGCTCGATGTCGGCCACCTCCAGGTTGAGGTGGATCAGCCGGCGGTTGACCGGAGCGACCTCGTGAACCGCGCGCACCACCAACCGGGTCGATCCCGATGCCAGCACCGCGCTCGTCTCCCCGCGGTCGACCTCCGCGAGGCCGAGCAACTCGTGATAGAAGCGCACGGACCGGTCGAGGTCGGCGACGAGCAGGGTCACCCCCAATCCGGCGTACCCGGCGGCGGTGCCGTCCGGGGCCGGGCCTGCGGTGATGACCTCCTCGGCGACCGGCGGCGGCTCCGTCGCGGTCGCCACGCCCACACCGATGGTCTCGACGTACGCGTCCGGGTCCGCTGGGGGCGAATGCCGGCTGGCCGTGGCGGCGCGGCGGGGAAGCGGGATCGCCGTCGGGTCGACGACGGTGCCCTCGATGATCGGGGGACCGTCCGGCGTCTGGTATATGACGATCTCTTCGGAGGCGCGGCGCAGATCGCGCAGTTCCTCGGTGAGATCCATGGTCACCGGGTCGCCGCCCGGGGGCGCAAGAGGCGCGTCCAGGTCGGGCTCGGTCGGCGACCGGTGCGCCACGTAGATCTCCTCAGCCGACGGGCGG
>DASVMV010000320.1:0-2295 GCA_036384155.1 Micromonosporaceae bacterium | reverse complement strand
TCCACTGCTCCGGCACGTCGTCTTCGTAGAAGATCGCCTCCACCGGGCACACCGGCTCGCAGGCCCCGCAGTCGACGCATTCATCGGGGTGGATGTAGAGCATCCGGTTGCCTTCGTAGATGCAGTCGACCGGGCACTCTTCGACGCAAGCCTTGTCGAGCACATCAACGCAGGGCTCGGCGATGATGTAGGTCACGGGTCTCTCCTCCGCACGTCACACCGCGATGGGCCGCAGCGTCAACAGCCTAGTATCTCGCCGGAGAGGGGGTGGATCGTGCTCCGACGACGGGATCTGGGTCACCGGATCGTAGTCCGCCGGATCGTCGGGATTCGCGGTGACCGCCCGGTCTTCGCCGACTCCCTCGGCGAGTTGGTGGAGCTCACCGACACCCATTTGACGGTCGCCACCGCACGCGGGCCGGTGCAGGTGCCGCTGCGCGAGGTGCACCGCGCGAAGCGGGTGCCGGCGCCGCGCCGCGCGACCGGCGCCCAGATCGCCGCGCTCGAACTCGCCGCCGCCGACTCCTGGCCGGCACCGGTACGGGAGCGGCTCGGGGACTGGTGGCTGCGCGCGGCCGAGCGGTGGACCGGCCGGGCCAACTCGGCGCTGCCGGTGGGCGACCCCGGCATGCCGCTCGACGAGGCGATCGACCATGCGCAACGGTGGTACGCGGCCCGAGCCCAACCCGCTCTGATCAACGTACCGCTACCGCTGGCGGCGCCGGTCAACGCAATGCTCGACGAGCGCGGCTGGCGGACCGGTCCCCCCGTCCTGGTGCAGACCGCGCCGCTCGCGGCCCTGCTGAACGCCGTACCGGACCGCGGCGACCTGCCCGCCGTCGACCTGCGGGCGGCGCCGACCGACGCCTGGCTGGACCTCGTCGCCGCGCGGAAGGCGGGCGGGCGCCCGAGCCCCCTACCCCCCGCCGCGCGCCACGTCCTCACGGCGGTCGACCAGGTGCGGTTCGCCCATGCGTACGCCGGTACCGGCCGGGACCGGCCGGACGACGGTGGTCTGCTCGCGGTGGCCCGCGGCACCGTCACCGGGCAGGGCCGGTGGCTCGGCCTGGCCCTCGTGGAGGTGGTCCCGGACGCGCGCCGCCGTGGACTCGCCCAGCAGGTGACCGCGGCGCTGGCCCGGTGGGCGTACGACCTCGGCGCCACCCATGCCTTCCTCCAGGTCGAGGAGCACAACGTGGCGGCCCGGGCGCTCTACCGGCGGCTGGGCTTCACGACGCACCACACGTACGCGCCGCGGTCCGAGCCGCTGAGCGAGCCGCGGTCCGGCGCGGGCCGGACGGCTAGCGCCGCACGACCCGCCGCGGCTTGGCCTGCTTGACCTCGGTGTACCGCTTGAGCGACTGCGACCGGTAATCCAGGCCGAACGCGGTGAGCACGAGATAGCCGAGCAAGGCACCCGCGCCAGCAAACCCGGCATACAGCCAGATCTGCGAGAAGAACTCCCCGGCGCCGTCGGCGAAGGGCCGGCTTCCGCTGACGAACGGCCCGACGAAGACGGTCAGGGCCAGGGCGACGAGCACGGCGGCGGCCAGCTCCGGGCCCCACTGGGCCACCGGCGAGCGCCCGCCCCACCTCGCCGCGACCGCCGCGAGGATCAGGCCGATCACGCCGAACATGACCAACGACACCCGGTCCTGGACCTCCGGCCGGGCGTGGAAGGCAAACCGGGTGACCAACCGGGCGATCACGTTGACGACGAACAGGACCCCGGCCAGGACACCGACCGGAAGCCAACGACCTTTCATCGCGCCCTCCCGAGATGACAGCTGTCTGCCTCGCTCTTCTACCACCCCGAGGCCCGGCCCGGCCACGCCCGACCGGTCAGCGCCCCGCCGAGGCGGCGATCATGCGGACCGTCGCCGCGGCGAAGGCCAGCGACCCCAGGATCGCGATGGCCGGGCCGACCCAGTTGTTGCCGGCGAGGCCGATGTCCCCCTCGGTGGTGCCACCGGCCGCAGTCAAGATCACCGCGAACCAGGACAGGGCGGGCAGCGCCACCGCCCATTTCCGTCCGACCACGGTGTACGCGAACCAGGCCAGCAGGACGTTGAACCCGATCGCGACCAGGGCCGCCACCCCGATCAATGTCCCGCCCACACGCAGCGTGGATAGGATCAGCTCCAGCGCGGCGGTGACCAGCGCCGCGAGCACCGCGACCACCGCGCCGACCGTGCGCAGCACGATGTCCAGCGGAGACGGGTCGGCCGGCGACGGGTCAGCGGACCACGGGTCGGGCGGGGACAACTCGGCCGGCGGGCGGGACTCGCCGTCCGG
>DASVMV010000319.1:0-3797 GCA_036384155.1 Micromonosporaceae bacterium | reverse complement strand
ACTTGTCGATCCTGCAGATCTCGCTGCCGGCCGCGCTGTGGCCGCTGTGGCGGGTGGCCCGCTGGCTGCGACCCGAACCGGCGCCCCGTCGGCCGGCGGCACGCCGGCTAGTTGCGGCCGCGGCGGCCGGCGTCCTGGCCGCCGTGTCGGCGCTCATGGTGTTGGGCACGGCTGGCCAGGTCATCCAGGTACCGGGAATCCGCGCGGAGGAGCGGCGCGAGGCGGAACTGGCGGCCGAGGTACGCCGGGCCGGGGTCACCGCCGCGTACGGCACGTACTGGACGTGCAACCGGCTGATCTTCAATACCCGGGAGGAGGTGGTGTGCGCGGTGCTGGGGCCGACGCTGCGCCCGGGTCAGAACCGGTACCAGCCCTACACCTACCGCGTGTACGCCGCCCGGCGGCCGGCCTTCATCTTCGCTGCCGGAGAGCCGGCGGACGCGGCATTCGCCGGCTACCTGCGCGAGCGCGGAATCGCCGCGGCGGTGACCGAAGCCGGCGGGTACCGGATCTACCGACCGGCCGTCACCGTCCACCCCGGCGCGTAGCGCCGTTGCCGGTGCGGGATGAGGCCGAGGGCGCGGCGGCCCGTAGGCTCTGATCATGGCCGGATGGGACGTCGTGGTGGTCGGGGCAGGCCCGGCGGGGCTCTCCGCCGCGTACCACGCGTGCCGCGCCGGCGCCCGCACCCTGGTCCTGGAGCGGGCCGAGCATCCCCGGTACAAGACCTGCGGCGGCGGGCTGATCGGACCGTCCCTGGACGCGGTGGCGGGGGTGATCGACGTGCCCGCGCACGACCGGGTCGAGCGGGTCACGTTCACCCGGGACGGGCGGCGCGGTTTCACCCGGAGATCGGCGGTGCCGCTGGTGACGATGGTGCGGCGGGACGAGTTCGACGACCGGCTGCGGAAGGCCGCCGCAGCTGCCGGCGTCGAGGTACGTCAGCGGGCGCCGGTCCGCGCGGTGGAACAGGACCGGGACGGCGTACACCTGCGGTTGGCCGACGGCAGCCGGGTGAGCGCCGGGTACGCGGTCGGCGCGGACGGCTCGTCCGGGATCACCGCGCGGCACGTGGGCGTCCGGTACGCCCAGGTCGACCTGGGCCTCGAGGTGGAGTTGCCGGTGCCGCCGGCGGTGGGCGAGCGGTGGCGAGGCCGGGTGCTCATCGACTGGGGGCCGCTCCCCGGCTCGTACGCCTGGGTGTTCCCCAAGGGTGACGAGTTGACCGTTGGCGTGATCGCGGCCCGCGGGCAGGCCGAGGCGACCCGCGGCTACCTGCACGCGTTCATCGACCGGCTGGGCCTGACCGGCATCGGCGCTCGGCACGACTCCGGGCACCTGACCCGCTGCCGTACCGAGGACTCGCCGCTGCGGCGCGGACGGGTGCTGGTCGCCGGGGACGCCGCCGGGCTGCTGGAGCCGTGGAGCCGCGAGGGGATCAGCTTTGCCCTGCGGTCCGGGGAGCTGGCCGGCGCGGCGGCGGCCAGTGGCGACCTCGACGGCTACGTCTCGGCGGTCCACGCGCAGTTTGTGCCGCCCATGCGGGCCGGGCAGCGCTTACTGGCGGCGTTCAGCCGGCGTCCGGACGCGTTCCACGCGCTGCTGGCCACGCCCCCAGGGTGGCGGATGTTCCGCCGCTTCTGCCTCGGCGAACTGTCGTTCGACCAGCAACTGCGCCGGCTCCCGGTCCGGGCCGCCCTGGCGCTGCTCGGCTAGCAGGTGGGGGCCGACGGGCAACCCCGACCAGTGGAGCCTGCGTGCCGGCCCCGCCGGCTGAGGCCGGCGCTGCGGACGGCCAAACCATCCGCTGCGCCGGCGGCGCCGCGGCCATACGATGACGACCGGTGCGAACCGGAGCACCCGCGTCTCACCAGGAGGTCGGTCGTGAGCGGAAAAGTAGTGCATTTCGAGATCCCCGCCGACGATGTCGAGCGGGCGCAGGCGTTCTACCGGGAGGCCTTCGGCTGGCAGATCAACTCGATGCCGGACTTCAACTATTCGATGATCAGCACGACCGCGACCAACGAGACCGGCACGCCGGCCGAGCCGGGCGCCATCAACGGCGGGATGATGGCCCGTCAGGATCCGATCACCTCGCCCGTCATCACGATCGACGTCGATGACATCGATGCCGCGCTCGCCCGCGTGGAGAAGCTGGGCGGCAAGACTGTGCTGGCTCGGCAGGCGGTCGGCGACATGGGATTCTCGGCCTACTTCACCGACCCGGAGGGAAACCTGTTGGGGCTGTGGCAGAACGCCTGACCTGATCGGGCCTAGCCGGGGAGGTGCCATGGGAGTGCGTACGTGGATCGAGGGCTGGCCGGTCTACCAGCAGGTCACCGGCACCGACCCGCTGGGCCGGGGCACCGCCGCGCAGTCCGCCCGCTCGGCTGCGCTGTCGGCACGCACCGAGACCGCCGACAGCGTGGCGCGCTCGGTCTGCCCGTACTGTGCGGTGGGCTGCGGCCAGCAGGTCTACGTCAAGGACGGCCAGGTCACGCAGATTGAGGGCGACCCGGACAGCCCGATCTCCCGCGGCCGGCTCTGCCCGAAGGGGTCGGCGAGCAAGTCGCTCGTGACCAGCCCACTACGCCAGACGAAGGTTCGTTACCGGCGGCCGTACGGCACCGACTGGGAAGATCTCGACCTCGACACGGCGCTCGACATGATCGCCGACCGGGTCCTCGCCGCCCGCGAGCAGACCTGGGAAGACGTCGACGCCGAAGGGCGGCCGCTCAACCGCACCCTGGGCATCTCCAGCCTCGGCGGGGCGACGCTCGACAACGAAGAGAACTACCTCATCAAGAAGCTCTTCACGGCGATGGGCGCATTGCAGATCGAGAACCAGGCCCGCATTTGACACTCCGCCACCGTCCCCGGTCTGGGGACCAGCTTCGGTCGCGGTGGCGCGACGGATTTCCAGCAGGCGCTCGCCCACTCTGACGTCATTGTCATCCAGGGCTCGAACATGGCCGAGGCCCACCCGGTGGGCTTCCAATGGGTGATGGAAGCCAAGCGGCGGGGGGCAAAGGTCTTCCACGTCGATCCGCGGTTCACCCGCACCAGCGCGCTCGCCGACACGTACCTGCCGATCCGGGCGGGCACCGACATCGCGCTGCTCGGCGGCGTGGTGCGCTACATCCTGGACAACGAACTGGACTTCCGGGAGTACGTCCTGGCGTACACCAACGCGGCGACGATCATCAGCGAGCGGTACGTCGACGCGGAGGACGGCGACGGCTTCTTCTCCGGTTTCGACCCCGACACCGGCAGCTACAGCCAGACCACCTGGCAGTACGAGGGGCACGAGGAGGGGTTCGGCGGCCGCAGCACCCACACGGAGCGGGAGACCGCGGCGGGGCTGCGGCACGAGTCCCATGGCATGCCGGTGCCGGGCGATGCGCGTACGCAACGGGACGATACCCTGCCACACCCGCGCTGCGTCTACCAGAGCCTGTAACGGCACTACGCGCGCTACACCCCGGAAATGGTGGAGCGGGTGTGCGGCATTCCGCAGGAGAAGTTCCTCGAGCTCGCCCGGGTCTGGACGGAGAACTCCGGGCGGGAGCGCACCGGCGCACTCGTCTACTCGGTCGGGTGGACGCAGCACAGCGTCGGGGTGCAGTACATCCGCACCGGCGCGATCATCCAGCTGCTCCTGGGCAACATCGGTCGACCGGGTGGCGGGATCATCGCGCTGCGCGGCCACGCCAGCATCCAGGGCTCGACGGACATTCCGACGCTCTTCAACCTCCTGCCCGGCTACCTGCCGATGCCGAACAGCGCCGACCACCCCA